>JAWOIM010000034.1:0-8045 GCA_046484685.1 Chloroflexota bacterium
AACCATGATTCTAGACGGGGCAACGTTGGTTGATCGGGTTGATCTGATATAAGGTATTGTAGATTGTGGATCTATTACTAGCTTTTCTAATTCCCATCATCATCACAATTATCGTTATGGGGGTTCTTGAACCCAGAACCACACGTTGGGCGGAAAAACATATAGGCCAGGATTTGAGAGAACAAGGATATTACCTGTTACGAACGAAGTGGGTTCGATTGAGTCTTTGGACGCATGGTGCTTATTTAGTGACTTACCTCACCCCTAATCTACAGATGTTTCAAGCACACTGTATACTCCACTGGCCCAGACCAGATCTGATCTATTGGAGCCAGGCAGAATATATCCGAGATATTACTCCGTTTGAATTAGAGTAATATAATGTGAGCAGTGATTTTAAGTATTGGTCGCCATCAAGCAGAAAAGAACAAATTTTGAATGGGCTAAACAGTCGATTTCGACATGAACGGCAGCATACAATACGGCAAATCGGTCAACACACAGATATAAACCCGGTAATTTTACAACGATTGGCAAAATTAGCAGTATCTGACCCTGATTCTCAAGTCCGTCAATTGGCCCATGATTTTCTGGTAAACTACGAAGATAATTTAAAAATTCAACAAGTTAACAACCTGTAAAACAACAAACATGACGACAAAAGCCTTACGTTTCACGCTTCACGCATCCTATTCCCATGGAGGTACAAATTTTATGTACGGATTCACCGGTAAAATTCTACACGTAGACCTGACCAAGCAGCAGATTGAAATTGAAGAACCAGACGAAGCCTTTTACCGCCAATACCCCGGCGGCAGCTTGATGGGCCTCTACTACCTCTGGCACAACACCCCCCAGGGTGCCGATCCCCTCAGCCCCGAAAACACCCTCACCCTGGCCTGCTCGGCCCCCACCGGCCTGCCCGTCAGCGGCCAGAGCCGCTGCACCGCCACCTGCAAATCCCCCAGCAGCGGCGGCGCGGCCGACAGCCAGGCGGGCGGCTTTTGGCCGGCCGAACTGAAATTCGCCGGTTTTGACGCCATCGTCCTGAAAGGGGCGTCCGAAAAGCCGGTCTACCTTTGGGTCAACGACGGCCAGGCCGAGCTGCGCGATGCCGCCCACCTCTGGGGCAAACCGACCTACGAAGTAGACGAACTCCTCAAGGAAGAGTGTGGAGACAAGCGGACCGAGATTGCCCAAATCGGCATTGCCGGCGAAAAACTGGCCACCTTTGCCGCCATCATGAATATGAGCAACCGGGCCTGGGGTCGCACCGGCGTGGGCGCCGTCATGGGGAGCAAAAAGCTGAAAGCCATCGCCGTGCGCGGCACGCAAAAGGTAGCCCCGGCCGACAAAAAAGCAATTGCAGCCCTGGCCAAAGAGGGCGTCGGCCGTTTCAACGGCGGCAGTATGGAAGATTTCGGCCGTTACGGCACGGCCGCTACGGTCATGGGCAATAACGGTGCCGGCGGCCTGCCCACCAACAACTGGGACGGCGGCTTCATGATCGACGCCGAAAATATCAGCGGCGAACGCCTCTATGACGAACTGCTGCGCGGGGCCGAAGCGGGCAAACAAGACCGGCAGGGGCGCGACACCTGTTACGCCTGCATTGTCCGCTGCAAGCGGGTCGTGCAGTCCGAATGGCGCAGCCAGCAGCACGGGGACAACCCGCTCCTGCCCGAATATGGCGGCCCCGAATATGAAACCATCGCCACCTTTGGCTCCTACTGCGGCGTGGACGACCTGCACGCGGTCACCTACGCCAACCAGCTTTGTAACGAGTACGGCGTGGATACCATCTCCTGCGGCGCCACCCTGGCCTGGGCTATGGAATGTTTTGAGCAGGGCCTCTTGACCACCGAAGACACCGGCGGCATTGATCTGCGCTACGGCAACGCCGACGCCATGATCGCCATGCTCAAAAAGACGCTCAACCGGGAAGGGTTTGGCGATATCCTGGCCGAAGGCTCGGCCAAAGCGGCCGACCGGCTGGGCAAAGGGCACGAATACCTGCTCACCGTCAAAGGGCAGGAACTGCCGGCCCACATGCCCCACGTCAAGCGCAGCCTGGGTCTGATCTATGCCGCCAACCCGTTTGGGGCCGACCACCAATCCTCCGAGCATGACCCCATGTACCATCCCAAGCTGTACGAGCGCGTTTACCACAAATACCTCAACCAGATCGGGCTGGACAAACCGCAGCATCCCAAAGCGCTCAACGCCGAAAAGGTGGAGTTTGCCCTCAAAACCCAATACAACTACAGTACGGCCGATACCATCAGCGTCTGTCAATTCGTCTACGGCCCGGGCTGGCAGCTTTACGGCCCCCAAGATATGGCTGACCTGATGAGCGCCGCCACCGGTTGGGACGTCACTGTCGAGGAGATCCAGGCCATCGGCCAACGCCGGCTGAACCTGATGCGGGCCTACAACGCCCGCGAAGGGCTAAACCGGGATCAGGACACGCTGCCCCAAAAGCTGTTCAAAAAGGCTCTCGACGGCGGCCGCAGCGACGGGGCCATCCTGGAAGAAGCCGAACTGGAAGCGGGCCTGGATATGTACTACGAGCAGGCCGGCTGGGACACAGCCACCGGCGTTCCCACCCCCGCCACCCTGGAGAGCCTCGGCCTCGGCTGGGCGGCTGAAGCATCATAAAACTACCCACACCGATGCCATGTAATGATTTTGGGTAGGGGCAGTGCCTTGTGCCTGCCCACTTGAGGGCGACCACAAGGGTACGCCCCTACACCCATTTAAGGAAAGATGGTATGGGCGATTATTGGCAAGGGCAAGCAGTTGAACAGCTTGAGCAGTTCTTTTACCAGGAGCCTGAGGCCAGGGCATTTGTGTTGGGTGGATCATTGGCAGTCACGGCCGTTCCCACAGACATATGGAGCGACGTTGATGCCAGGATAATTCTGGCCGATGGTGCCGTGGAGCATTACTATCTGTCCACGACCTGGCTTTTCCCTTTCGGCCGGCTAATCGGTAACGAGCGGCACGAGAATCATCTAACAAAAACTATGCGTGTTTGCCTGGAAAACGGCCGTCGCTTTGACCTGACCTTCATCGCCGAGTCAACAATGCAGAATCCCGCATTGTGGGATCGCAATCCCTTTTACCCCGCCTATCGCGTGGTTTGGTCCAGACTGCCGGACTTGGAAAAGTGGATAACCTCCCTCCCCACGCCCGCAGAATATCAGGATACGCCCTGGACCGAGATAGACAGAATGGTCGCTGCCTTTTGGTTCAAGGCAGCCCTGGCTATTGCTAAGGTAGCCCGCAATGACCTGCTAATTGGCTTGCACCTGGCGCTCGATCTGGCACGGGACGGCTTGGTGCTACAAATGACCCAACGTGATCGCGAAATAGGAACGAGAATGCACCGCATAGGTGGATGGGGCAATGAATTAGCGGCTCGTTTTGTCTGGCAGGATCGGGCAGGCTCTGGTGAAGCCATACTTGACTTCATACAATTGAGTTGTGAAATTTTTGACGAATTAGCCGCAGACCTGTTGCCGGACTATGATCAACGAAGTCCGCTTCTGTTGCCAACACTTGAACTTGCTAAACAGACATTGCCATGAACGAACCGGTAGACAGCGCGTTCTGTATACATTATGATTATATGTACATGCATCTATCTTCGTATTGTCATAATTGATACCAGGGATTTAGCATTAGCCAGGTTGTTATTGATGCTGTATTAAAAGAGGCTGGGGAAGAATTTTAATGCAGAAAAGATACCAGCATCGTCAGGAAGTTATCGCCTTTCTTCAAAATCATCTGTCCGGCCGGCAGTGGCATCTGACCCGGCCGGCATCTGGCAGGGGGCATGAAACCTATATTGCCCACAGTCACGGCGACAGCTATTTCGTTAAGGTAGGGGCCACTGTTTCCAATTATCAGATAATGGCAGCAGTAGACTTGACACCGGCCGTTATCCTGTCAGGTCATTTGGACGATGGCACATCTATCCTGGTGCAGCCCTATATCAATGGCAGAAATCCCTCCTGGCAGGATTTTCGTCATTATCGGCCAAGCATCGCTGCCGTCGTTAACAAAACCCACCACAACTCGGCTCTAAAAAGCATCTTAGCGGTAGGGCGATCTGAAACGTATAAAGAGGCTGGGGAAACCGCAGTCAAGCACATTCAACAAAAATGGGCGCTGTACCGGTCACAACTACCGGGCGTAGCGGACTATATTGACGAAACGCTGGCCCAACTCAAATGGGAAGCACAGCGTTTCATTGGTGGTGGCCTGGTGGCCTCACACAATGATATTTGCAGTGGAAACTGGCTGATAACCACCGCCGGCAAAGTCTACCTGGTTGATTTAGAGATGATGTCGCTGGATGACCCGGCCCATGATATGGGGGCACTCCTTTGGTGGTATTATTCACCAGAATTAAGATCGGGGTTCCTGGAAAGCGCCGGCTATCAATATGATAACGCCTTTAAAAATCGAATGCGTGTACGAATGGCGTTGCATTGTTTGAACATTATCCTACCGAGGGAACAGAGTTTTGACAGTTTCGATGCCGGTTCATTTGCAGAAAGATTGACCGATTTTAGGGCGGTCCTTGCCGGAAAAGAAAATCCAAGAGGGTATGTTGATTAATACGAGCTTTGGGAAAATAAATGTCACGAACTATAGATGAATCACCAATATTGCCGCCAGAGGCCATGCAGCATTACCAGCAGGTTGAGGAAGCCGCCCGGCTAACGCGAGTGGGCAGCCAGATAGAACTGATCCGCACACAAGAATTGCTGAGCCGCTACTTGCCGCCACCGCCGGCTGTGGTTTATGATGTCGGTGGCGGAGCAGGCATCTATGCCTTTTGGTTGGCCGAACGGGGGTATACGGTCCATCTTCTGGATGCGGTGCCACGCCATATTGACCAGGCCCGGGAAGCCGCTCAAACAAAACCTGATGCCCCGCTGGCCGGCATGGCCGTTGGCGATGCGCGTCAGTTAGAGTATGCTGACGCTACGGCCGAGGGTGTGTTATTGTTCGGACCGCTTTACCATCTGACGGAACAAGCTGACCGGCTGCAGGCCTTGCGTGAAGCATACCGTGTTTTGCGTGCCGGCGGAGTGGTGATGGCAGTGGGCATTTCCCGTTTTACCTCTACCATCAATGGCTTGCTCGAAGGAGCGATTACCGACCCGCTGTTTCGGCCCATTATGGAGCGCGATCTGTTGGATGGACAACATCGTAATCCCACAAATGACCCGGCCTATTTTACGACGACCTTTTTTCATCATCCCGATGAACTCCTGGCTGAAGTAGCCGCTGCCGGCTTCGAAGGGAGAATTCGTCTGGCCATTGAAGGACCGGCCCGGCTGCTGAAAGCATTTCAAACAGGCTGGCAAGATGAGGCACAACGAGCGTGGCTGCTCCGCCTGGTGCAGCAGCTTGAAGAAGAACCCTCTCTTCTGGGGGTAAGCACCCACATCATGGTGATTGGTTACAAACCATGAAACAAGGCGTATCGTGATTCTACGGAAAAAGAAATGACCTCAAAAACAGTTGTTTTTCTACACGGGTATGCTACACGCGGCGGTTTGCAGTCAGCAAAAGCCGGCTTCTTGCATGACAGGCTAAGTGCCTATACACACATCGACTTTCAGGCCATTGATTTCAATCCGACAGCAAAGGACTTTCAGTATCATACCCTCACCGGCATGATAGACAGGCTGCGCCAATATATCCTTGACCGTGATTTGGGCCAGGTAAGCCTGATCGCAATTTCGCAAGGAGCAAATGTGGCCCTGAATTACAGCCATCGTTATGCAAATGTAGAGCGGCTGCTGCCCCGTGCCTCGCACTGCTCTCCCACTCATTTGAAACACACCCTTTATCAACAGGAAAATGAATATGAATAAACCAGACTGGAAAACCGTTAAAGAATACGAAGATATTACCTACAAAAAATCAGGCGGCACGGCCCGGATTGCCTTTAACCGGCCCAACGTCCGCAACGCCTTCCGGCCCAAGACGGTGGCCGAACTGTATGAAGCCTTTCTGGATGCGCGGGAAGATACCTCGATTGGCGTGGTTCTCTTTTCGGCCGAGGGGCCATCAACCAAGGATGGCGTCTACGCCTTTTGCAGCGGCGGCGACCAGCGGGTGCGCGGCCACCAGGGGTACGTAGATGATGAGGGCATGCCCCGGCTCAATATCCTGGAAGTTCAGCGCTTGATCCGCTTTATGCCCAAAGTCGTCATTGCCGTCGTGCCCGGCTGGGCGGTGGGCGGCGGCCACAGCCTGCACGTGGTCTGTGACCTGACGCTGGCCAGTAAGGAACATGCCATTTTTAAGCAGACGGATGCCGACGTGACCAGCTTTGACGGCGGTTATGGCTCGGCCTACCTGGCTAAAATGGTGGGTCAAAAGCGGGCGCGGGAAATCTTTTTTCTGGGGCGCAACTACTCGGCCCAGGAGGCGTTTGAGATGGGCATGGTCAACGCCGTCATTGCCCACGACGAGCTGGAAGAGACCGCCTACCAGTGGGCACAGGAGATTCTGGCCAAGTCACCCACCTCGATCCGAATGCTCAAATTTGCCTTTAACCTGACCGATGACGGCATGGTGGGGCAGCAGGTTTTTGCCGGCGAAGCGACCCGCCTGGCCTACATGACCGACGAAGCCAAAGAGGGACGGGATGCCTTTTTGGAAAAACGAAAACCGGACTTTAAAGAAATTAAGTGGTTGCCGTAGTCGTAGAGAAGGTGCAGGACTAGCTCCGCACCTTCTCTACGATTACGGCCGCAATAGTTTGGGGAAACGGCCGTAACGACGCCATCTCCCATTTTCGAGCAGCAGCCGGGCTACCCTCGATTTCCAGCAGTTGGGCCGGCTCATGCGGCTGCAGGCTGACCACAAAGCGGTCCAGCGGGTAAGAGAGGCCATCGCCAATTGCCTTGATAAAGGCCTCCTTGCGCGTCCAGCCGCAAAAAAAAAAGCCTCGGCCTGCTGCTGCGGGGGTACTGCTTCCCAGGCGACTGCTTCGGCCGGGGCAAAGAAACGGCGTACCAGGGCGGCTGCGTCGCTCAACGGCCGTATCACCTCCACATCCACCCCCAACCGCTGCCCCCAGGCAAAGGCCAGCAGCGCGAACTGCTGCGAATGGGAAATATTAAAGGTCAAATCGGGCCGGCCTGGCTGGGGCGCCAGGTAGGGCTTGCCGTGGTCGGTGTAGGCAAAAACGACCTGTGCCGGCGGGATGGCTAAATAGTGGCCGAGCAACTGCCGCAGCCGGCCGCGCCCCACAATATACCGGTTGCGGTCCCGCTCAAAGTGAAAACGGCCGGCCCGTTCCCGTTCGTCTGGGGCCAGCAGGGATTCATAAAGAGACGGCCGTTCTCCATCCAAATCAACAGCCCAAAGATCAACGGCCGTTGGCAGCGGTACTTCCCATTTTTTCATGGTTATTATGCTCAAGATTTAACCACGGATAAAACGGATAAGACGGATTAACACAGATTCTTTATCCGTATTTATCCGTTTAATCCGTAAAATCCGTGGTTAAAATTGCCCGGCTTTCTTGCAGCATCTCCCAATCGTCGCTGTCCTGCTTCAGCGAAGGCAGCCAGACGCCCGTGCCACGGGGTAATATCCGTTTGGCCATGCCGATCAGCACCGGATTGGGTCCCGCTTCCAGAAAGTGGTCAATGCCCATCCCCTGGGCGGTCTGGACGGCGTCGGCAAAACGAACCGCCTCCCGCACATGGTCGCGCCAGTAAACGGCCGTTTGCACCCGTTCATCCGCCAATTTTCCCGTCACGTTAGAGATAAGCGGAATCCGGGGCGAGTGGTAGGTGACTGTGTTGGCCACCGCCTCGAAATCGGCCAGCATGGGGGCCATCAGCGGCGAGTGGAAGGCGTGAGAGACAACCAGCTCGCGGGCGCGAACGCCTTCCGCTTTGAGCGTGGCCAGAATGGTAGAAACGGCCGTGCCCGTCCCCGAAATGACCACATTGGTCGGTCCGTTGATAGCGGCTATAGAGACCTCGGCCGCATACGGGGCTATGGCC
>JAWOIM010000040.1:0-11099 GCA_046484685.1 Chloroflexota bacterium
ACCACGGCCATAAACCAGACCAGGTAATCATATTTCATCAACTGGCTCATCCGCTCTAACTGGTAGCCGGTCCGCTCCTGGCTGACGTGCAGCATGATGTAAAGGACAACCGGATAGACGCCAAAGGCCACGATATAGGCATAGGCCGACCCATAATAACCGGTCAGATAAGGCAGCATCATGACAATCAGCGTAGCCCCCGCCAAAATATAGAAGATGTTGCGGGCTTTGTGCCGGCCCCAAACGGTAGCCACCGTACGGCAGCGCTGACTGAGGTCCCCCTCGTAATCAGCCATTGTTTTCAACACCTCCCGCCCCATGATGCCCACGAAGATGATAAGAGCCAGCCAGAGGGTAGGCACTACATTGCCGGCCGCCACCCCACCGAAAATCGCGCTCAAGGCTGAGATGGTAGCTACGGTGGCGTTGCCCAGCAAGACGGTGCTTTTCAGACGCAAAGAGTAGACATAAAGAATGATGTTGGAAACCAAGGCAATAAGAAAGGCGGGCCAGTTGATAAAGCTGGCCACGATTAGAGAGAGGCCGGCTAAAATGAAAGAGAACCAGCGAGCGGTTCGTAAACTCACCTGGCCGGCCGGTAACGGCCGTTGTGGCTGGTTAATACGGTCAATCTCCACATCCAGGTAATCATTCCAGGCATTGGCTGCCGACGAAACCAGCAGCGTGGTCAGCCCGGCCAGAATAATGTGGCCCCAGGCCCCCGTGCCGGCCACATACCCACCCAAAAAGACGGCCAACACGCCGCTCATCGTGGTCAACGGCCGGCTTAATTTGTAGAGTGCTTTGATTTGTCCCATAATGTCTCCCGTTTTTCAGTCACCAGTATTGAGTATTCAGTGTACAGTATACTGTTAATAACCTCATTGTAGCCAAAAAGATACGAAGGTCGCAATTCTGCGGGGGAAATACCCCTAATCTACTGTTGACTTCATCAAACACACAATGTAAAGTACCTTTGTGATAAACAGCCTGCAGAACAATAAAGTGAAATATGTGCGCCGGCTACAGGCAGACCGGCGTTTTCGGGCGCGGGAGCAGGCATTTGTTGTGGAGGGCGTTCGCTGGCTGGCAGAGTTGGGCGCCGGCCCAGAACCACCACGCCAGCTTTTTGCCACGGCTGATTGGCTTAAAAATCCGTCACAGGCCGAGTTGTTAGCTGAGCTGGAGGTACCGGTGCAGTTGGTCACGACGGAGGTTATGGCCGCCATGAGCGACACGGAAACACCACAGGGGGTGTTGGCCGTAGTGGAGATAAGTGAACGGCCGTTTGTGCCCACCCCCACGCTGCTCCTCATTCTCGACAGCATCCGCGATCCGGGTAATTTGGGCACCATCTTGCGCACCGCCGCTGCAGCCGGCGTCGATGGTGTTTGGCTGGGACCAGGCTGTGTCGATGCCTATAACCCCAAGGTAGTTCGCAGCAGCATGGGAGCGCTGCTGCGCCTGCCCCTGGCCGGCGGCAGTTGGCCGGAGATCGGGGTCTCTGTAAAAGGACTAACGGTGTATCTGGCAGCAGCGGATGGGATTTTAGCCTATACGGCCGCTGACTGGACGCAGCCGGCCGCGCTGATTATTGGCAGCGAAGCCGACGGAGCCGGCCAGCAGGCCGCCCGTTTGGCCCAAGAGCGCATTGCTATTCCCATCCAACACCACACCGAATCACTCAATGCGGCCGTGGCGACCGGGGTGATTTTGTTTGAGGCGGTGCGGCAGCGTTCGGTAAGCGGTGACCCGTAATCGGTTAACGGTAATCGGTAATCGGTTAACCGTACGCGAAGCGGTCGTGCAGCGACATTACCGTACGCGCAGCGACATCACCGACTCAGAGTTCTATCTGTAAAAGCGGCTGCTCTAACTCTTTGCCGTCGGCGGCGCGGTACTGAAAGAGGCGACGACATTCGGGACAGCAGCCTTCATAGTAATAACAGCCAATATCCAAACGGCTGCCAAAGGAACGACTGATCAGTTGCCTTACGTTGGCATTCCAGGTGAGACGCAGCCAGCGGCCGTCGGTCTGGCTAACGGCCGTTTCCCACACTTCTTCACCTACCAGCAGCTTATAGCCGGCCACAAAAAAACTACAGCGGCCACAAACGGCAAAACGTTTTACAATATCAGTAACACTAGTTTGTGATGGCAAACGAGCCGGCCCAGCTTTCGACTTACGCTGACGACGTTTGTCTGAGTTTTTTGATTTCGTTTTATTCATCCTATTGATTCTAGCCACTAGCGTAACCTTCTGTCAAATATGGAGGAATAGTGCGTAGTTCATAACGTGGTGCAGCCACACCCAAAAACTCTCACCACAGAGGGCACAGAGAACACAGAGTTTTTTCTCTTTTGCTCTGTGCCCTCCGTGATCTCTGTGGTGTAAAAATTACGCAAAAGGCGCAAGCCACTATGAACTTCGCCCTACGGATTACACCTTATGGACATTCGCTCAATTACTCTTTTTGTAGACCCTGATACGCCCCCTGCGTCACTGGCGGGTTTTGTGGTGGCAGCCCGTACCGCTTTTGCCTATCCGGTGCAAACGGTGCGGCTGGCCACCACCCCATTTCCCGATTGGCTAGAACAAACCTCTGCTTACTTTATTGAGGAGATGGTCCAAAACTGGCAAAGCAGCGGGATTGACTACCTTAGCCTGGGACCGGTGCAGTTAGGCCACTCTGACCACTGGCTGGGAAAAATTCCGGCGCTTTTAGCGGCGACTGATATGCTGTTTGCCTCGGTAGAAATTGCAGATAGAAACGGCCGTATCGCCCCCGATCGCTGCCGCTCCCTGGCCCAAATTATCAAGCAGGTCAGCCAAATAACGAATACCGGTTTTGGCAACCTCTACCTGACCGCCCTGGCCAACTGTGCCCCCGGCTCCCCTTTCTTTCCGGTGGCCTATCATGGGGGTGGCCCGGCTCATTTTGCGGTGGCCGTGGAATCGGCCGACCTGGCAGTAACGGCCGTACAAAATGCCGCCACCCTGGCTGAAGCCCGCGATACTCTCATCACGGCTATCGAAACGGCCGCTAACACGATCAGCCAGGCTGCCGAACCGTTGGCCCGGCAATACGGACTGACTTACAGTGGTATCGACTTCTCCCTGGCCCCCTTTCCCAGCGATGACAAAAGCCTGGCCGGGGCACTCGAAGGGTTAGGTCTCCCCCATTTGGGCGCACCCGGCAGCCTGTTTAGTGCCGCTTTTGTCACTGAAGCCATTGACCGGGCCAATTTTCCTCGCTGCGGCTTTTCCGGCCTGATGCTGCCCGTGCTGGAAGATTCCGTGTTGGCCCGCCGCGCCGCCGAGGGCGTGATTACTATCAATGATTTGCTGAGTTATGCGGCCGTTTGTGGCGTAGGGCTGGACACAATTCCCCTGCCTGGTGATATTGACGAAGCCAGTCTGGCCGCTATTTTGCTGGATGTAGCCGCCCTGGCCGCCCGGCTGAACAAGCCGCTGACGGCCCGCCTGATGCCCCTGCCCGGCTTGCAGGCCGGTGATGCGGTCAGCTTCGACTTCCCCTATTTTGCCGACAGCCGGGTCATGGCCGTGCCCGGCACGGGCCTGACAGGCGTTTTGGCCACTGCTGGTCAGGTGGTACTGAACGAAATAGGGAGAAGTAAGGGGTAAAATACGTTAAAGCTATGTGCCATTGGCAACCGCTTTCTCAAATGTCTCAATGGCCCATTGGTTGATGCTTTTTCCGCTCACCTCAGCCGCTGTCGCTACCGCAGCATGGGTCTCCGGTGGTACGCGCAGCATCAAGTTCCCCGAATAAGGCTTTTGGGGAGGTCGGTTCAATTTTTGACATGTTTCAAGATAATCATCAACTGCCTCTTCAAATGCCCCTCGCAGTTCGGTTACTGATTCACCATGAAAACCCACCACATCGTTGATGGCGGCGACATGGCCCACAAAACATTCGCCTTTATCACTATATTCAATTCGTGCAGAATAGCCTTTATACGTCATTGTGTTCATGTTTGGATGATAGCAAAATCCGCTATCAAAGACAAGCATGAAACAGTATTCTTACAATGACTGTAGAAAATTCGGCATGTAGTCTTAGTGCCGGTAGAATATACCTGTTCTGAGAAATCGGATTTGCAGAACTTACAATTATGGGAGAAGTTACATTGCCTGAGATAAGCCGTTTCTTTGGCATAATCATTCGAATGTATTTTGATGATCATCCGCCTCCTCACTTTCATGCACTTTATGCTGGCCAGGAAGTTCAGGTAGGTATTGATCCGATTGTGGTTCTTAATGGCAGACTCCCACGTCGAGCCATTTCCATGGTCATTGAGTGGACAGCCTTACATCAACAGGAGCTTTTAGAAAATTGGCAAAGGTTACAGTCTGAGCAACCTACCAAAAGGATTGAACCTTTAGAATGAAGGGGGTAACAATGTTTCCACGTATTACAAAGGTACAACACATCAACGGCTATATTCTGGAACTAACATTTGCCAATGGTGTGTCTAGGCGGTTGGATTTCGCTCCTAAAATAGTTGGCCGTGGTGGTATGTTTACACCATTGCAAGAGATTCCCTATTTCAAACAGGTACAGGTTGATCCGGAAGCCGGAACTCTCATTTGGCCTAATGGCATGGATTTGGATCCGGATGTTTTATACAGCGAAGTAACAGGTGAACCGATAAAAGTAGCAGCATTGGCGCATGAATTCTAGAGCAAGTCGTACTTTGAAACAGTTGTTAGCCACCTGGCAAACGGCCGTTGTCTTGCTCGCGAAGCGAGTGACCACTAAGCCCTACCTCCCCCAGCCACCCGCCTATACCGGCCCGGACGTTACGCTGATCGGCCTGACGGAAAAGAGCGGCGAGGTGGAGCCAGGCATGGGCTTTGTGGCGCGGGTACGGGCCGGCAGCGATGGGCATCCCTACATCGGCCAGGCAATTGAGCGCGGGGCTTCCTTTATTCTGGCCCAGCGCAGTTCGGCCGACCTGGGGTTGACCATACCGGAAGGCGTGGTTTATTGGCAGGTGGCAGATACGGCCGTTACCCTGGCCTACCTCTCCGCTGCCTGGTATGATTTTCCGGCCCACCATTTGACCTGCATCGGCGTCACCGGTACCGACGGCAAAACCTCCACCTGCCGCCTGCTGTTTGAGATGCTGCGGGCCGGCGGGCTGCGCGTGGGGCTGCTCAGTACCATCAAAGCGGTCATCGGTGACAGCGAAGAACCGCTGGCGCTGCACGTCACCACGCCCGAAGCGCCGGCCGTGCAGCGCTACCTGCGCCGTATGGTCGAGGCCGGCCTGACTCACTGTGTGCTGGAAACAACCTCGATTGGCCTGGCCCAGCACCGGGTAGACGCCATTCCGTTTCAGATGGGGATTGTGACCAATATCACCCACGAGCATCTGGATTATCATGGGCAATATGACGGCTATCTGGCGGCCAAGGCGCGCTTATTTCAGATAACGGCTCAAAGCGGCGGCACGGCCGTTCTCAACCGGGACGATAGTTCTTATGAAAAATTGGCAGCCATTGCCGGAACCAGGCAAATCAGCTATGGTTTACACCAGGCCGACGTGACCGCCGGCGAGCTGCATTACGCTGCCGATCAAACCCGCTTTAGCCTTCATTTACCTGGCGCGGACCCGCTGCCCATTGCCACACCGCTGGTGGGTGAGTTTAATGTGTATAATATATTAGCGGCGGCCGCGGCAGCCCAGCGGCTGGACGTAGACAAAACGGCCGTGCAACAAGGCATCGCCGCCACCACCCTGATCAGTGGTCGCATGGAGCGCATCGACGAAGGGCAAGATTTTCTGGTGGTGGTCGATTTTGCCCACACGCCCCGCGCCCTGGAAGTAGCCATTGACGCCGGTAAACGGATGGTGGCCGCTAGAAACGGCCGGGTCATTACTGTTTTTGGCAGCGCGGGCAAACGAGACGTGGCCAAACGCCATCTCATGTCGGAAATATCGGCGCGTGACGCCGACATTTCAATTTTAACGGCCGAAGACCCGCGCACCGAGGACCTGAATGAGATTCTGGCCATGATGGCCCAGGGTTGTGAGCGTCAGGGGGGTGTGGAAGAAAAAACTTTTTGGC
Source organism: Chloroflexota bacterium (assembly GCA_046484685.1). GTDB lineage: Bacteria > Chloroflexota > Anaerolineae > Promineifilales > Promineifilaceae > SLGK01. Next base: position 6,098 of record JAWOIM010000040.1, read on the forward strand.
GCATCCCCGACCGGGGCCAGGCGATCTACCAGGCCCTGAGCCTGGCCCGGCCCAACGATCTGATTCTTATCTGCGGCAAAGGCCATGAACAGTCGATGTGTTTTGGTACCGTTGAACATCCCTGGGATGACCGGGACGCCACCCGCGCCGCTCTCCGCGCCTTCCTGGCCGGCAAGCCGATGGTCAATTTAGGATTGCCAACCTTCAGTGCAAACATCTAGCCATCGTCTATCGTCCATCGTCTATTTTCAAAGGAGATCGTTATGTTAAATGAAACACTCAGCCGTATTCGCCGCAATCACGGGTTGGAACATGCGACAATTCATGTTTTGACACAAAATAATGGTGAGTTCAATGCCCAGGGCAATTCGGATCATCGCGGCTTTTCACTCAATGTCTATGGAGATGTCAGTGAAGCAGACGTAAAAAAAGCGGTGCAAGAAGCCTATAAGCGCATGAAAGGGGGCGAACACCAACTGGCCGTTCATCCCAACTGTGGCACCGTGCTGCTAACGACGGCCACCCTGGCCACGCTGGCCGGGCAGGCGGTATTTGGTCTGGAGATGAAGCGAAACGGCCGTAACAAGTTAGACCTCGCCACGCTGCTCAACACCCTACCCACCGCCGTTCTGGCTGTGGTGGTAGCCATCATTCTGTCTCGACCATTTGGCATCTATTTGCAAGCCACCTACACGACCGAAGGCGACCTGGGCCAGATGCAAATTCGCAGCATTCGCCAGGTCAATCCCTCCCCCGTGACCCGCCTGTTCCAACTGCTGCTGACCGGCAATAACCCTAATTTACAAGCCCGCTCCTACCGGATTGAGACGGTGGGATAAAAGCAATGTGGCGAAGTAGTAAAGTGGCGAGGTAAAAATCACCCGTTGTCACTTTGCCACTTTGCCCCCTTGCCACTTTGCAACCATGTTCTACATCTTTCATGGCGACGACAGCCATACCCAAAAAGAAACAGTAAGCGGCCTCATCAACAAGATGGATGATCCGGCGATGCTGGATTTGAATACAACGAGGCTCGACGGCAAGGCTACATTTACCGAGCTGCGCCAGAGTTGTGACGCCATGCCTTTTCTGGCCAAGGTGCGGCTGGTGCTTGTGACTGACCTGTTGAGTAATAAACCGGACAAAGAATTTGTGGATCAACTGGTCGAATATCTGCCCCATCTGCCACCGACAACGCGGCTCATTTTCCTGGAGCCGGGTAAGCTGCGCGACAATCACCGGGTTCTTAAGCTGGCCAATGAGCTAAAGTCGGGCTATGTAAAGCTGTTTGCCCGGCCGGAAGGAGCCAATTTAGAGCGCTGGATTCGGGAACGGGTTGAGGAAAAAAACGGCCGTATTCACCCTCGCGCCGCCCACCTGCTGGCCGCCAATATCGGCAACAACCTGCAAACATTGGATAATGAAATTGAAAAGCTGGTCCTCTACAAAGGGAACAACGGCGCTGCCCACGAAATTACGAGCGCAGATGTGGACCGCCTCTGCCCTTATCTGGCCGAAGCCAATATTTTTGACCTGGTGGATGCCATTGGCAACCGTAACAGCAAACAGGCGGCGCTGCTGCTCCAACAAAAATTCAACGAGGGTACCGATCCTTTCTACCTCTTTGCTATGTTCGTGCGCCAGTTCCGGCTGCTGATTCAGGTCAAGGAGTTGGCCGACGATGGAAAACGGCCGCCTGACATTGCCAAGTCACTCAAAATGCACCCCTTTGTAGTAGGCAAAATCCACCAGCAGGGCCGTGGTTTTAGCCTCAGCCAGCTAGAGCAAATTTACCGTCACCTGTTGGATATTGACGTGGGCGTTAAAACTGGCCGCACCGACATGACAACGGCCCTCAACTTGCTGGTCGTCGGATTAACCGTTCAAACATAAGTTGCATCATAAAGCTTGCTGTATTATCATTGACAGGCACTTTACCCCTGCTATAATTCCCAATTGGAGTCAGGAGCATATACCCTGTGAGCTGCCCCCCATATATGACCATATTTGGTGGTTGATTGAACAATAACACTATGTCAGAAACCGGGTTTTCTCTGGTAGACTATCGGCGAAATGTGCTAAAGGCACAAATCACCTGGTTGCTTCAGAGAGCAGCGCACGATAATCCCTGTGTTTTTTAGGAGAACTATTATGAGCGAAGAGATGACAGAAACAATGGAGGCCACTGCACCCGAAGCGGTGCCGGCAGCCCCCGTCAAGGTTGAGAACATTAACGATCTCAAGTCAAAGATGAAAGTAACCGGTACCGTTAAACGGCTGGAACTGTATGGCGCGTTTATCGACATCGGTGTGGATGCCAACGCCCTTATTCACATTTCCCAACTAAGCGACGGCCATGTCAACCGCGTCAATGATGTGCTGAGCGTCGGTGATGAGGTAGAAGTGTGGGTTAATAAAGTTGATACCGAACGCCAACAGGTTATGGTCACCATGGTTGAGCCATTAGCTGTCGAATGGGGCGATCTGAAACGCGGCCAGGTTTATACCGGCACCGTCTCCCGTCTGGAGAATTTTGGGGCCTTTATCAACATTGGGGCCGAGCGTGAAGGGCTGGTCCATATCAGTGAACTGAGCCACGATTACGTAAAAAGCCCGCAAGAAGTGGTCAACGTAGGCGACGAGGTCGAAGTACAGGTCCTCAACTTTAGCAAACGCAAACGGCGTATTGACCTGAGCATGAAAGCGCTGATGGACAAGCCAGAAGCAGAATATAAACCGGTTCAGGAAGATTACGCAGAAATCATTGAGGATGAGGAAGAAGATTTCGGCGAACTACCCACAGCCATGGAAATTGCCATACGTCGGGCCATGGGTGAAGAATTACAGGAAATTGATTCCGCTAAAGGTAAAGGTGGTAACAACAAGGGTGGCCGCAAACAGCGCCGTCAGAATAAACGCCGCTCACGGGAAGAAATTTACAACCGGACGCTGCAATACGAACGCGACTAGAGCCAGTATTCGGTTATCGGTATTCGGTTATCGGTTTTAACTGCCACCTATTTACCAGTTATGGACTTCGGTTTACCGGTCACGGTTTACCGTCCACGGCTTACCGTCCACGGCTTACCGCTCACAAATTACGGTTAAAAAACAGTAGAGGGCCAATCAATCATCATGGCTGAGAGGTGTGTACCGGAGGGGACAAATTTGACCCCTTCGGGCACAATGAGCAGGGCGTTGGCCTTGACCAGCGAGGTCATCATGTGAGAGCCTTGACTGCCGGTGGTCGTAGCTATGTAATACTCTCCTGTGCCGTTTCGTTCGACCACAGCCCGCACATAGCTTTCACGCCCATCAGAATGAATTTCGTCGCGCAATACGGCCGTTACCTGCGGTCGCTCTAACTGCGTATGCCCGGCCATTTTTAGAATCGCCGGCCGGGCAAATCGCTCAAAAGAGACCATGGCCGACACCGGATTTCCCGGCAGCCCCAAATAGACGACCCCCTGGTAGGTTCCATGCGCCAGTGGTTTTCCCGGTCTCATGCGTACTTTCCAGAAACCGATGTTTCCCCCTTCCTCCAAAACAGTGCGCACCACGTCATAAGCCCCGACCGACACGCCGGCTGAGCTAATGAACAGATCAACACCGGCCTCAAGGCCAGCCTGCAACCGGGTGCGAACATCGGCCACAGTGTCGCGAGCCACACCGAGGGGAACGGGAACAGCGCCCAGCACTTCTATCTGGGCAATTTGGGTGTAGCTGTTGCTGTTGCGGATTTTGCCCGGTGTCAGCGGCGACTCAACGGCGATCAGTTCATCACCGGTAGAAAGAATACCAACGCGCGGTCGCCTGATAACCGGAACCTGCGCCACTCCCAGGGAGGCCAACACGCCGATCTCCTGGGGGCGTAGCTGGTGACCGGCCGGCAGTACTTCCTGGCCGGCTTCAATGTCTTCGCCGATATGACGCACATACTCACCTGGCTCAACCCGGCGGTAAATGGCGATCTGGTCAGGCAGCGGCCGTTCTGCGGCCCGGTAGGCTTCATCCGTTCCTTCCACGGGCACAATGGCGTCGGCCCCGGCTGGTAGGGGCGCACCCGTCATGATACGAGCGGCCGTACCGGGCGACAGGACCACATCAACCACCACCCCGGCGGCAATATCGGCCACCACGCGCAAATTGGCAGGCTGCTCCCGGCTGGCCTGGGCCACGTCGGCCGCTCGTACGGCATAGCCATCCATGGCCGAGTTGGCAAACGGGGGCAGACTGTCGCCGGCGACAACTGGCTCAGCCAAAATGCGATCCAGGGCATCCGTGAGGGCCACCGTTTCCGGAGGCAGCGGGGAGACACTGTGGAGAACGGCCGTTAAGGCGTCAGCAACACTGATATACTCTTCCTTCATGTTTCTGTTCCCATCCATGCTTCTGTTCCCATCCATGCCTCTGTTTTCATCCTTCCAAATCCAGCCAGGTCGCTTCGGCTTGCATGGCGGTTAGCACATTCTCGATATGGGTCCAGAGATCAAGCCGGCCGGCAAAACATTCTCGACTAAAATCGGCCGTGACCGCCTCGACATGTTCCCGATCGACACCGGCGGCAAAGCGACGGTCCTTCCACTTTTTGCGGATAGATTTAAGGGTGACATCGGCGATATTTTTAGACGGCCGTACCAGGGTGGTGGCAATGAGCAAACCGGTCAGTTCATCACAGGCCAGCAAAGCAAAATCAACCGGTTTTTCCCGTGCCACACCCGTGCCCTCTGTATAATGGGACAGCACAATCCGGATCGTCTCCTCATCCCAGCCACGTTGACGCAAGATATCGGCCCCTTTTATGGGATGCTCATCCAGATCGGGATGAATTTCCCAGTCGAAGTCATGGACCAACCCCACCGTTTGCCAAAAATCTGGATCATACCCCAGTTTATGCGCATAAAAGCGCATGGCCGCCCCCACCGCCACCATATGGCGTCGCAGCCCCGCATCCTGCACAAATTCACAGACTAGCTTCCAGGCCTCTTCCGGCGTCTTCGTC
>JAWOIM010000205.1:0-10513 GCA_046484685.1 Chloroflexota bacterium
GCCACTGCCAATGTTGTGAATGTTCAAGACCGTTTGAATGTTACCGGGATCGGACCGTTTGTGCAATAGGGCAATATTGCCGGGGGTTATATTGAGAATGGGCTGACCCAGATGACCATTTCTTTCGGGATTACCTTTGAACATGGGCCAGTCGGCCTGGGCACCGGTAACACCTAAATCCCAGACATATAAATGGCTGTTGAAGGTAATGAGTTCTAAACGGCCGTTACCGTCCAGATCAGCCACGACCGGCGTGTTTTGTAGTGTACCTTCAGCATAATAGAAAGGAGCATTGGGTGGGTTGCTGGTTGTTGTCAATTGCTGCCCCTGACCATTGATAATCGCAATCGACCAGGCCGTCGTCAGGAAAATCTCCATCTTGCCGTTACCCGTATAGTCAGCCAGGATTGGCGTGCTGCCTACGTTATAGGTATAGCTATTGCCTGTCTGATCGCGGGGGATCATGGGGAAACCGGGGACGGTTGAGCCATCCAGACGCCAGGCATATAGCTTTTTGTCCATGGCAGCTACCACAATTTCCACCTGGCCATCGCCGGTAATGTCACCAATGGCCGGTGAACCGGGCACATTGCCACCCACCGGCTTGCCCCCGGCCCAACCGGGCAGATCATTGCCGTTGGCGTCCAGGGCGTAAAATCGATGGCCGGCGTTTGTGTCATAAAAGGTACCCGTGCCTACAAAGATTTCAGGACGGCCGTTTTGGGTGGCGTCATACAGCAGCGGTGTAGACTGGATGATTTGCAATTTGTAGAGGGGAAAGCCGGGCAAAACAGTGCCAAAGCGATCAATGGCGTAAATGGCACCCCCACAATAACCAGGTGGCCAGCCGGGCGGTGTGGCATAGGGACAGGTCCAGCCGCTGCCGTTTCCTCCCCAACTGTTATCGTAGTTGCCTTCATCAGTGCCTACCACGATTTCCAGGTAACCATCCCCGGTCAGGTCAGCCAGGGCAGGGGATGACCAGATGGTGTCGGCCAGCTTGCCAACCAGATCGGTCCAGGTTGGGAAGCGCTGTAAATGATAGCTGTCAATGGGGAAGCCGGGCAGCAGCGTGCCGTCATGACGCCAGGCGTAAATGCGTTTGTCAAAACCGGTGACCACAATTTCTAACTGGCCATCGCCGGTCAGGTCGCCCAGGGCAGGGGTGGCATAGATGGCATCAGGGTAGCCCTGGGGTGAGATTTCATCGGCAGCTATCTGAGGCCAGTTGGCTCTTACGCTGCCATCTGCATTCAACACAATAATGCCACCCCGGGTGCGATCACTGCCTACGGTAGAGCCGGCTCCGATCACAATTTCCAGGCTGCCATCGCCGTTGAGGTCGGCTACGGCCGGTGAAGAGTGGATGCGCTGCTTGCCGGCAGGCATGCCAAAGTGCGGCGCCAGGTCGCGCTGCCATAAGAGTTGTAATCCGTTGTTGTTGTGGGTGTAGGCTAAAACGTAGCCGTTGTTGCTGGCCACGATAATTTCTAAACGGCCGTTGCCGGTCAAATCAGCTACCACTGCCGAACTGGCATGGCAGTTGTTGTGTCCACCACAATCCCGGCTGGGAATGGCCGTCTTCCACTTCGGTGCTACCTGATTGTTTAAAACGGTAACGGTTTCGTTTGTGTCCGGTTGTGTCGTGGCGATCGCTTTCTCATTGTTGGCTAAAAGCAGAATGAGCGCCGCTAAAGCACAAAAAAGCGATAGTTTTCTGAAAAGGGGTTGGTTGGTCATAAGCATAGTCATAAGTGTAATTTTGTTACCAAAATTCTCCACATCATCTAATTTAGTATAAAGGTAAACAGAGTTAAACTACTGTGTACTACTTTACATCTATTATTAGCATTGACCGCATTTTATGAAATAGGACCTAGTACCTGTTCAGGTTGTTCTCTTGAGTGAGGGGTGGGTTAGACAGGACTAATGAACCAACGGTTGACCGCGATTTTTTTAACAATCCCCTTAGATAAGGGATGGTTGTTAATGTTTACCCTTGTTCTGTGCCGAAGGGAAGGGAACGGAGATGAACTGCTGCAGAAGGGTTTGGTAATGGAGGAGGATATGGTCGGAGGTGTAATGCTGCTGGACGAAAAGACGGCCGTTTTGCCCCAACTGCCGGCGCAGCCGCTCATCGGCCAGCAGCCGGGTTAACACAGCCGCAAACTCATTATAGCTGCTGTAGTAAAGTCCGCCCTGGCTGCGCTGGCATTGGCGGCGGGTAACATCGCAGCGACTATTTACCACCACGGCCGTTCCTGCCAGCCACGCCTCTAAAATAACAATCGACAGGCTCTCAAAGAGAGAGGGCAGGACAAAAAGCGTGGCCGCGCTGAGGGCGTCAAATTTATCTTGATTAGATACAAACCCAACAGGGACAATGTCTGAGTCGGGGGGCAAGGTCAGTTGAGACTTGCCCATTAATACCAGCTTTAGAGGACGGGGATATTCACGCCGGTAGCGCTGAAAAAAGGCGCACAACTCCGGTATATTTTTGGCTTCGCTAATGCGCCCGGCGTAGAGTAGGAAGTCGCCCTGTATACCATATTTTTGCCGAAAACGGGCAGGTGAGATGTCGCCGACTGTCTTGACGCCGATAGCCATCACATGGTGGGGAATATGGCCGTTGCCTGCCACCCGCAGCGTCAAATCCCGCTCCGCCTCGGTCAGGTAAACAATATGGCGCGGCATATTGAGCAGAGCGCGGTAGGCATCCATATAAATGAACGGCTCATCGTGAGCCGCCGGGATCAAAATTGACTTGTTGGCCACTAGCGGCAGGCCGAAGAATGTAGTGGCATACAGGTAAGTCACAAAAATGAAAGCATCATAAGCCTCGGCCTGCTGCTTGATAAATTGGAGCAGCGGTGTGGAAAATGGTCCTTGCTGCCGAATCCAGGCTATTTCTTCATCCAGGGTGCGGGCAGAGAGGAGCAGGCGACCTGTTTCTTTTTGGGACTGCTGCCAGTTGCGGGGCGTATCGACAGGAAAACGATGGATGGTGACGCCTTTATGGTGGCTTTGACCGGCGGGGTAATGGTTGGCCCAGGTAGTATAATCCAGAGCGCAGGTGGTAATGACGTCGATGTGGGCCACTGCCGTTAAAGCTTCGGCCAGCCAGCGGGCGGCGTCCTCGGCGCCTCCGTTTACCTCCGGACCATACCGTTGTACCACCAGGGCCACATGTGGTTTCATGGCGCCTGTTCCCCTTTGCCCAGTTTCTGGTTCAGATAGGTGCGTAACGAGAATTGACGCAGAGTTTGCCATCGTTGCTGCAGGCGAAAACGGGCCAACTCCCATTCAAAAGAAATCCCTTGTGCTGCTACCTGCTGCGTAAACAGGGTTTGGGCAAACTGGTAGAGTTCCATATCGAGTTGATTATGGGCCAGTAGCAACTGGCGCGTACGCGGATCAATTTCGTGGGCAGACGGCCGTTTCTCCGTCACGTTTTGACGCACATAATAGATGTTGCGCCAGCCATAGTGGTGGCGCAGCAGCAGCAGGGTGCGGTCAAATTCGCTGGTCAGCCCCACGACATCAAAATGAGTTTGTAGGTTTTGTTTGGCTTGCGCTAACAAAGCGGGGGTGCAAGCTCCATAAGCCGGCTCAGCCCAGGCTCCCGACAGCAGGCGGGTCTGGAAATTGTCCATCATGATGGTAATACCACTTTCTACAAATTGGGCCAGCGACCAGGATTTGTCATGCACATACTCGTGCAAATAATGGTTGGAAAGGCGCTGCACAAAGTAATAAAAGGAGACACAGCGCTCCAGCGGCTGGCGCAGCACCGTAAAATAGCGACTGGGGCCGGGCACATGTTCATGCAGGCCAAAACCCATGTGGCCCAGAATGAGGCGGTACTGTTGTTTTTCGGCCGTGGTCAACTGGCGGTAGTTGGCCAGCGATTCCTGGACACGTTCGCCCAGGGTGTATATTTGCTGCGGCGGGTATTGGCGTTCAATAATGCTGTTAAGCGTCGTGCCGGCCGTTTTGGGGATATGGAGAAAGAGTAATGTGGGGTTGCTCATAGCTTGATTATACTCTGGCACATTTTGAGGCAACCAATAATATTTCGCCACCGACCCCGAAAAGAATTTCTGTCATCCCCTTTCTTGAGCGTGAGCAATTGTTGGCGGAAAAGCTGAACGGCCGTTTCCGGCAAAAATTGTTGCAGTTGCTGGCGCTGCCCGGCGATAAGACGCTGGCGCAGGGCGCTATCTGTGACCAAAATATCGACCAGTTCAGCCAGCCGCTCAAAATCTTTGCGGTGAAATTGCACGCCGCTAGCGCCCAATGTGTCGGGTACACTGGCGGCGCCGTAAGCCAGAACAGGCAGGTCAAGGTACATGCTTTCGATGAACGGCTTGCCAAAACCTTCATGTTCGCTCATCGACACATACAAATCAGCCTGTCGATAGCAAGTAACCATATCGGCCTGGGAGACTTTGCCCAGCAGCGTAACGCCGTCTGCCAGTCCCCAATCGGCCGCCAACGATTCGAGCCATTGGTCATAGCCTACTACCCAGCGATCACCTACCAGCAGCAAATGGGCCTGGGGCTGAATACGCCGGTAGTAGTAGAGCAGTTTGATCAAATCTTCTTGTCGTTTGTTGGGTGCCAGGCGGCCGACGAAGAGGAGGAGCGGCCGTTTCTGTGCCAACATCTCTACCAGATCAGAATTGAGGGGCAAATCATAGGCAGCGGTATCGAGTGTGATGGGCAGCACGGCCGTTTCCTCATACCCCAGCTTTTTCAACTCCTGTGCATTATAGGCCGAGTCGGCCAGGGCCAGGATGGTATGGGCACGTAAGGCAGCCGTTTGCGCCTGTCCCCGCGCCGAACGGGCCGTCCAGGCCGGGTCAACCTGGGCAAAAAATTCCGGTGGCGTCACGTTGTGGTAGATTAAGATGATGGGCTGCGACCGGGCCAGCAGGTTCTCCACCATATCAGAACCGATGCTGTGGTGGTAGATAACCCAGGGCTGGCGGGCGGAGCGGTATTGGGTAAACGGCCGTACGTCTCCCTCTAAGTGGGGGTGAATATGCTCGGCAAAAATATCTGACTGTACGCCCCATTCCCGCAGCCAGCGGCGCAGCAATAAAGCCTGGTCGGTGATGGCATCGCCCGGTGTAGCCCCCACCAGCAGTTGGTGCAGGGTTGAGGGAAGCTGGCTGTGGCTCATTGGCCGCTGTCCTTCAGAGTCGTTTTCTCCAGGCCGGCCACCCGCTGTTTGAGCGCCTCAATTTCGACCTGTTGGGTTTGCAGCAGGCGCGTTTGTTCGTTGAGCAGGCTGACCAGGTGGCTTTCCAGCCGGGCTTGCCGGGCAGCCGAGCGGTTGATGTAAAACAAGATTAATTCGTGCACCTGCTGTCGTATCAATCCCCACAGCCGGCCCAGCAGGGGCAGGCGGGTGGCGGGGGATGGGGCCAGGACGGGGGTAGCAGCGGCCGTTTCCAACTCGTTCAACTGGCGCAAATGATAATAAAGCGCTGGGTTGGCACCGGGCGAGGGCATATCGACCACAAAGCCAAAGCTGGGAAAGTCAGGGGTGATCGTGCCTGACTGCCGGCGGCGCATCTGCACCTGCCCTTCGATTTTGGCTTCTAAGGCGGCGGTTGACAATTCATCATCATTGATTACAAGCCAGGGATGGCTCTTCTGTATCTCTGTCATGAGGATTTGCTTTCAGGCTTTGTCACATAATAAAGATAACTGTTCCAGGTTGGTCCGGCCGCAGCATCATATTGAATGGTGACAATCTCACCCTGATTACGGATAATTGTTTCCACAACCTCCTGACGGGGCACGCCGTGCATTTCGAATGCCAACGGTTCCTCAGTCTCTGTATGATTTTCGGCTATCTGCCGGCCGGGGAACAGGGACCACACCAGGGACCCCACCCTGTCAAAAAGGTTTCGGCCATATGAAACTAACTGCTGCCAAAGCGGCCGGCTATCCGACACAATAACGGGCAAGCGGCAAGTTTGACTGCCATACCCTTGAAACCAGGCTACCCCCTCCTCAACCATATCCAATTCTAAAATATAGCGGCCGGGCCGGGGTGGTGCTGTCACCAACAAGTTGAGGCGTATTTGTTCTCCTGGCGCGAGATCGGTGGTTAGGGGCGTGCGACCATCATCTACCTGCAACATGTCATTAGTCCGGCTTAGCCAATGGTTCCCCAATTGTACAAAGCCTACTATGGCGGACGAATCCGGCTGAGCAGACCAGGTGCTGTGACTGGTATTGGTCACGGTAACCGGCAGAGTATACTGCTGACCCTGGCGTAACTGAAGCTTCTCTTCGTTGCACATAATGTCAGCCGCAAAGCGGGCTGAAGGGGTTACTCCGGCACGATCCTCTGGTGGCATAGTGGCCGCTATAAGCGAACTGGGTAGTTGGAAAACGAGCAGCCCCCCCGGTTTTAATAGTCGCAGAAACTCAGAAATATATTGTTTGCTGTAAAGAGGAGCCATATGCTGCAAAACAATACGGGAGTAGATGAAGTCAAACTGGTTATCCCCAAATAACTGTAAATCTGGGGCCTGGTTCACATGGTAGAAACAGGTTTGGGGCTTTTGATTGTATTGATTGGCCAGTTCAATCATCGAGGGGGCAATGTCTACACCATGGGTTTCATCAAAATAGTGGCTTAAGGCCTGTGTCAGGCGGCCCACACCGCAGCCAAAATCTAAGGCACGTGCAAAGCGTAGGGGAAAATTCAAGGCTTTGACTTCAAATAGCAGATGGTCAATTTCTGCCTTGCCGGTCGCAAAGAACGCGGTGACATCCCATTGGCCGTTGGCTTTATCAGGGGCGGTCAAAATGGCCCAAAGAGGATCGACCTGTCCTAGTTGATCCCATGTACTCTGCAACCGGTCAAAACTCATACCATCATCTCCTGGTTAGCTGTTTGTATAGTTTCAATGATATGAATATACCGGGCTATGATTGTTGGCCATTGATAATTGGCCAATACGTAGGATCGGCCGTTGCGTCCCATTTGTCTGGCTACAGCAGGTCGCTGGCATAGATAATCAATAACAGCGGCAAACTCATCTCCATTGGTAAAATAAAGCCCACCCTGGCTGCGTATACAATGCTCCCGCGTTACGGCACAATGACCATGTACCACGGCCGGCGTCTCCGTCAACCAGCTTTCCATCAGGACCAAAGAAAAGCTCTCATTTATCGAGGGTTGACAAAATATCTTAGCTGCGGCATAAGCATCATATTTATCCTGTGCCGGCACAAACCCTAAATCAACTACATGATGGGCGGCTGCTTCAGGTATGGGCACCGTCCCTTTACCAATCAGGACCAGCTTCATTTCTGTCTGGTTACGCTGTACATACTGTGTCCAATAGTCTAGCAGCAGCGACACATTTTTCCCCATTTCTTTCCGGCCAACATATAACAAAAATTGGTCTGATAACTGGTATTTTTCTCGAAACCGGGCCGCATCATGGGAGAAATCGGTGTCCACACCTTCACCAATCACCGTTCTTATCTGATTGGCAGCGGGGCCGAAGAGACGTTCGGCCAACTGCTTTTCTGCCTCCACATGGAAAATAAGGGTATGGGCCTGTGACAATGCCTCTTTATAAAGTGACATATAAGCATAACTCTCATCATGTAGACAGGGAATAACTGCCGAGCGTTCCGGGCAAATTTGTATGCCAAAATAGGTGGTGGCGAACATATAGGGAATAAACAAAAAAATAGTATCGTGACACTGTTGGGCCATATACTCATATAAAGTTGGGCAGTTAATCATTTCATTGATGTATGTCTGTTCGGCTTCAGCCGATACACGCACTCCTTGCATCAACTGCCAATTTATCCGATCAAAAGCTTGTTTGTCGCGTGACTCAACCGCAAAGCGCCGTACAGGAATACCATCAACTGTCGTCAGGCCGGGTTGGTGTGAATTAACAGCCCAATCAGCATAAAAGTCACGGATACAGGTTGTTAATACCTCTACGTTAACACCGGCTCGATGTAAATTGGTCACTGTACGGCGGGTTTCTGATTCCATCCCGCCAGGAATTTTGGCCCCATACCAGGGGGTAACAAAAGCGATGTTCATAGGCAAATTGGTTCAGCAATTAAATCAAGGTGCGTCAATGACAGCCGCTTGATTAGTGAATTTATTTCTGAAATGGTACCGGGAAATTCCTGTTGTTTAGGCAGTTGATTAAGTGAACGGAGCCGGTAGATCGTTTGCAGGTCAGCCAGAAAAGCAGCCGGTGACACCCCGCTAGTTGTTTTGATGAGTTGTGGGTTAAACTCCAAAATGATAACCGGCCGATGGCGCTCAATCAACTGGCGCATGCCCTGGTAAGCCAAGGGTTCAGCGCCTTCAATATCCATTTTTATGACATCTAGCCGGGGCAAATCAGGGAATAATTGATCAAGAGCCACAGTCTTGACTTGAGGAAGCTCAATCTGCCAGGCGGCCTGTTCAGCAGCCGTAACAATACGGCCGTTGCTGTCTGCGCCCCCAGAAGTAAAAAAAAGCGTTCCTTCTTTTTCACTAACGGCATAGGGATAAAGAATGACATTACTAAAATTATTGGCTTCTATGCTCATGCGCAGCAGATTTTGATTATCCGGGTTCGGTTCAAAAGCGAGTACCTGGCCGTCACTACCTACCCGCGCCGCAGCCATGAGCGAAAAATAACCAATATTGGCCCCAATATCACAAAAAACGTCACCCGGCTTCAACAGATGGTGCAATGCCATGGATACATGCGGTTCATACTGCTTTTCACGCAGGATAACGGCACCTACAAAGTGGTCATTGCCGCGGGCATATATTTTAAATTCAGGCAGTTCCGCAAGTTTAGGTCGCACTCTTTCAGCGCGTAGTTGTTGAAACTCATAGCCGCCTAAAAAGCCGTCTACCAATGCCTGGGTAGAAAGGGAATGATTTTGAACCAGATTTAACCAGTAGCTCCAACCTCGTTCATCCGGCTCTCTATCTAGTAGAAGTCGATAACAATAATACACGTCCTCCTCTGTTGCATGCTCAAAAGTTTTTGGGCTTTTTTCTGCTAGCCGGTCTAAGCGACGTAAGAATTTGAACATGGGATTATTCTTCCTCTGTCCCAGTTTTTTCCAACTCCTGACTGAGGAGGCTGACGGCGTGCAGCAGGTGGGTGTTGACACGCACCTGCTGGGCCGCTACCTGGTTGACATAAAACAAGACCAGTTCGTGCAGCTTGCCCCGCAGCCTGGTGAGAACCGGACCTACTAAGGGCACATTGACCGGTGTGAGGTGCATCTTGACGCCAACTTCGTTATAGGCCAGCGCCGCCTGGTACAGGTGATCGTAAAATTCAGGCGGCAGTCGTTGGCCGCCAATGGGCACAATTGGTTCGCCCCCCGCTGTCAGCGTTCCCTTTTTGGCTAAAATTTCGGCCCGAATTTCGCGCATAATTGCTTCAACATCGACCGGTTCTGGTATTGTTTCAGTTGTTGTGTTCATAGTCGTTTTGGAGTGAAATGTGGCGGGTGATTGTCACGTTTCACGCATCACGTTTCACGCATCACGTTTCACGCATCACGTTTCACGCATCACGTTTCACGTGCCACGTGCCACGTGCCACATGCCACGTACCACGTTTCACTTAATTTCATGTATCTCTAAATGCCAGACGGCGGGCAAAACGGCCGTTGGCTTGTGAAAGTAACTACCTTCAAGCGCCCGGCTTTCTATGGTGTAGGCACGGCTGTTAAAGGCGCGGTCTTGGGCCGCCAGCCAGGCCGGATCGCCTAGCCAGTAGACGGTCAGCCCACTATTTTGCCAGTTTCTAATCATTTCGTCCAATTGGTCCGGTGCGGCCGCTTCCGGGAAACGCAGGCTGAGGCTGTGATGGCCAAAGATAAATTGGAGCGGTGTGCCCAGAAAATCACCCTGGCCCACGGCCGCCTGGTCGTTAAAAATCAGCACCGAGCCGGGGTCTAACTGCCGGTCCAGGGCAGCCAATTGGGGCAGCAGCCCGTGGTGGTCTACCTGGCTGATAAAGCCCTGGGCCGACCAGAGCAGTCCGCCCAGCCAGAGCAGTACCAGCGGTGGCCCCAGCCAGCGCCAGGGTGACGCGAGGCGACTGATCTCGGTGAATAAAACGGCCGTTCCGATCACAATTAAAGGCAGGGCCGCCGGCACAAAGCGGCGCATCACATAAATCTGGTGGGGATTGGCCCGTACATTCCACAAATAAAAAACGGCGAAAAAGAGGCCAATAGCCACGGCCAGCACCGTGCGTCGCTCGACGCGCCACAGCAGCAGCCCCATCCCAATTACCCCCAGCCAGACGCCCAGCGGCGACAGATACCAGCCCAGCCGCAGCAGATTTTCCTGATTGGGTTGGGGAATCATATTGGTACTGTAAGGATCGGCCCAGACGGGAATCTCGCCACTGTACGGCCGTATAAACCAGCCGTGCAGCGCCAGCAAGGCCAGAACAAGGATCAGCCCGCCCAGTAACGGCTGCTGCCACCGCGC
>JAWOIM010000225.1:0-12258 GCA_046484685.1 Chloroflexota bacterium
CCGGCCCGACCGACAGGGCGATCCGCCGCTGCGGGCCATGCTGACCGACTTTGGCATGGCCCGCCTCTTTGCCGCTGGCGATGCCTATGGTGAAGTGGCCATGGAAAATATGCGCCCCTACGTTTCACCTGAACATTGCCGGGGGGAGGCACTCGACAGCCGCTCTGACATTTATTCACTGGGGATGATGCTCTACCAGTTGACCACCCAGCAGCTTCCTTTTAATCCCACCAGCCTGGAGGAAGCCCACCGGCTGCACCTGAACGAGATGCCGCCGCTGCCTACCTCCATTCGCCCCATTATTCCGGAGCCGGTTGAAGCCATTATCCTCAAGGCCATTGCTAAAGCTCCGGCCGAGCGCTATCAGTCAGGGGCGGAAATGGCCGACGCGCTGCGCCAGGTGGTAGTCAAGCCGACCGATGTGGCCGCCGTCTATGATCAGACGCCGGCTCTTGCGGCCGCCGGCGATTACCAGATTATCGTTACCAGCGAAGGGGAGCCGGTCCAGACTATCACCGTTGATGATGAAATGGTGTCGATTGGCTCGGCGACGCAGAATGACATTGTGCTGCCCGGAAAAGGCATTGCCCGCCAGCACGTGCGCCTGGAACGAACGGCAAGCGGTTGGCAGATTATTGATTTGGGCAGTTTGCACGGCTCTTATCTGGACTCGGTCCAGTTGTTACCCGATTTGCCCGAACGCTGGCTGGCTCACCAAACGCTGCAACTGGGGCCATACATGCTGCGCTGGCAACCCTATGATCCTCAGCGGGTGGCGGTTCAGCCGATTTCTATGCGACCAGAAACGGCCGTTATGGCCGAAGAACCATTGGAAGCAGTGCGCGTTACGCTCAGCCCGGAACAGGTGACGGTCACGCCCGGCGAGCGGGTTGATTTGCAGATTAACCTGACCAATCGAGGCAACCATGTGGACCATTTCGGTATCCAGGTGGATGGCCTGCCGGCCGAATGGGTCACTATTTCTGAAGACGAGATGCAGTTGATGCCGGCTGGCCGAGGGCATTTGCTGTTGACCTTCCATCCACCGCGTCACAGCCGCGTCACGGCCCGGGACTATACCTTTCGCGTAGTGGGTGTGTCTCGCTCAAATCCGGCTGTGCGTGGGCTGGCCCAGGCGCGGCTGACGGTGCGGCCGTTTAGCCGCCTCCGCTTTGAGATTCAGCCGGAGCATCTGCGTAACGGGGGTGCCTGTCACGTACTGCTGCACAACGAAGGCAACCAGCGCCTGCAAGCCCGCGTGCTGGGCCGTGATCCGGCCGATGCCATTCGTTTTGAAGGGTCGCAAGAGCAGGTCGTCGTACCGGCCGGAGAAGCGCGAGAGGTGGTGTTAGAACTGCTGCCCAGGGAACGGCCGTTGTTGGGTACAACCCAATATTTGCCTTTCGAGGTGCTGGCCCAAACAGAGACGGAGGAAGCCCCTCGTGTGCGGCCAGGGCAGGTAGAGGTGCGGCCGTTTTTGCCTCTTTGGCTGCCGGCCGTTTTGAGCGTACTGCTTATTGTTTGCTGTACCGGCTTCTTTTTACTCAACAGCTTGTGGGCCAGCCGTACCGACGAAAGTCTGTCCCTCACCGCTACGGCCGAAGCCGAAGCAGAAATGGCCACAGCCCTGGCTCAGACGGTTGTGACGGCCACCGCCACCCCTCGTGCTGTCACGCCTACCCCGGTTCCCAACCCTGCTTCCTGCTCCATGATCCGTGACCAGCAGCCCGATGTTCCAGATGGAGAGTATGAACTCTTTTACCTCGGTAATCTCGATATGCCTTTTACCGTTTATTGCCACAATATGCAGAGCCGCCCTGCCGAGTATTTGCCCCTGGTCAATGTGCAGGGGGCCTTTAATTATTCAATGATCAGCTATCCTGAAGGGGCCATACCCACCCATTACCAACGGCTGCGAATTTTCCCCTCGACTCTGGTGGTGGATACGGCCGATCGCACCTTTGCCACCACATTGGGCAGCGTGCCCAATTACACGACTATCTCTGAAGCGGCCACGGCCGATTATCCGGTTTTGGCTACCAATTATGCCCGCGCTGAGGGGTGCAACCGGGGAAATTTTAACGCCCCACCGGGCCAGGCCAACATCGATTTGCGCGGCACCGGCTTTGCCATTGAAGAAAATGTGCAGTTTGCCTTCGACGGAGGTAACATCCAGGATCCGGCGGTTAATCTGACAGAAAACGATCAGGTGGCTAACCTGTCTATTGGTGGCCGCTGTGCCCATATTGAGCCGGCGACACAATTACGATTGATCTATATAGGTGTCGATTAACTGTAAGCCCAAAACCGGTGAGCGTTGCTAGCAGCTTGCCGGAGAACCCCATTTTGTAGCCGAGGTATCCCTACCTCGCCTCTGGGGAACGCGGTAAGAAACCGCGGCTACAGCTACTTTTCCGACAGCCTGCTGGTTACGGCATTGATTAGATATTGCCGAAATATTGAGATGTTACATATTGAGGACAACAGAGAATGCCATCTATTACCCGTTATGTTCGTGTGAAATCTGGCCCCGGTCGGGTGTGGGACGTGTTAAACAATTTAGAAACAGTGCCCCACTGGTATCCGCCGGCGCAGCAGGTGGAGCTACTGTCAGAAACGACCGGGGGGATGGGGGCCAGGCGCCGGGTGCATGGTGAGAATTTGCTCTGGCTGGAGCAGGTGGTGATGTGGAATGAAGGGCAGCGCCTGGCCCTGATGCTGGAAAACCCCGCCGGGCTGGTGGCCTGGCAAACAACGGAATGGGCCATCACCTCGGCCCAAATGGGGACGGGTGTTATGCTGACGCTCAATATTGGGCTGCGCTGGAGTTTTATCGGCTGGTTGGGCTATCGTTTTGGGCTGCGCAAGGCGTATGAAGAAACGGCCGTTACCCTCCTGGCCGGCCTTAAACAATATGTCGAAAGCAACCGCCCGGCTACCGCCGCCCACATTGCCAAACTGCACAATCAGGTGACTGAGTTAGAGAATGCATAAGAACCGCTAACCATGACGCTAGATCCCCAACCCCTGCTCGTTTATATTCCGATGGACCGGCGGCAGGCATTGGCCCATAATCGGCCTCTGCCTGACCGGTCCCAGGGGGCTGCCCTGTTTGCCGACATCTCCGGTTTTACACCCCTGACCGAAGCCCTGCTGCAGGAACTCGGCCGTTTGCGCGGGGCCGAAGAGTTGACCCAACAGCTCAACACCGTTTATACGGCCCTCATCGATAAGGTGCATCAATATGGGGGCAGCGTCATCAGCTTTAGCGGGGACGCCATTACCTGTTGGTTCAACGGGGATGAGGGGATGCGGGCCACCGCCTGCGCCCTGGCCATGCAGCAAGTGATGACCGATTTTGCTGAAATTAAAACGCCGGCAGGCACGCTTGTCGCCCTGGCTATCAAAGTGGCCCTGACGACGGGGCCGGTGCGTCGCTTTTTAGTGGGGGACGAACAGATTCAGCGCATAGACGTGTTGGCCGGGGTCACCCTGGACCACATGGCCGCCGCCGAAAAGCAGGCCGAACGGGGCGAGGTGGTTCTGGGGCCGGCCATTCTGGCCCAAATGGCAAAAAAGGTGTCAATAACTGCCTGGCGTACAGATAATACGGGCCAGCGGTATGCCGTGGTTGATGGGCTGCTTGTGCCCGTTACCCTTTCTGCCCCCTGGCCGGAACTGGCCCCCACCGCTTTTACCACCGAACAACTTCGCTCCTGGCTGCTGCCCCCCGTCTACGAACGATTGGAAACCAGGCAGCTTACCTTTGCCTCGGGCCAGCGTCAATTTTTGGCCGAACTGCGGCCGGCCGTGACGCTCTTTCTCCGCTTTTCTGGGCTCGATTATGATGGGGATGATGGGGCCGGGATGAAGTTGGACCGCTACATATGCTGGGTACAGCGCGTATTGGCCGGCTATGACGGCTATCTGCTCCAGTTGACGGTGGGGGATAAAGGGAGCTATTTCTATGCCGTGTTTGGGGCACCTCTTGCCCATGATGATGACCCGGCCCGGGCGGTGGCGGCCGCGCTGGAGCTGCGAACGCCCCCTGCCGAATTTGCGTTTGTAACCCCGCCCCAAATTGGCATCAGTCAGGGACGAATGCGTACGGGGGCCTATGGCAGCGATACGCGGCAGACGTATGGGGTGCTGGGGGATGAGGTCAATACCTCGGCCCGGTTGATGGCATTGGCCCAACCAGGACAGATTTTGTTAAGCAGCCATCTGGCCGAGCAAGTAACGCGCCATTATGAATGCCGTAGTCTGGGCGAGCAACTGCTTAAGGGGAAACAGACGGCCCAGGTTGTTTATGAGTTAATTGGGCGGCAGGTGACGCAAGAACGGCCGTCTTCTGTTTTTGTCCATCCTCTGGTAGGGCGGCAAGCAGATTTACGGCAAATGCAGGCCGCTGCTAAAACGGTGCTGGCCGGTCAGGGCCAAATTGTGCGCTTGCAGGGAGGGGCAGGGATTGGCAAGAGCCATCTGGCGGCTGCCTTTAGCCAACGGGCACAGCAGATGGGCTTCCGGACGGTGGCAGGCACCTGTCAGAGCACCACGCAAGGCACCCCCTATTTTCCCTGGCGGCAGATATTCCGTAATTTGTTGGGGTTGGAGACGGCCGTTTCTGACACGCCTGCCCACACTCAAGCTGATATGGCCCAGATTGAAGCCAACCTCGACCAGTTGAACCCTGACTGGACGCTCCGTTTGCCTTTGCTGGGAGATTTGTTGGGGCTGCCCATCCCGGATAATAACGTCACGGCTGCCTTTGACCCCCGGCTGCGTCAGGAGGCCCTCTTTACCCTGGTGGTGGATATGATACAGCGTTGGGCAGGAGAACGGCCGTTGCTCCTCCTGCTCGAAGACATTCACTGGCTGGATGAGGTGTCGCTCAATCTGACGCTCAATCTGAGCCGGTCTATGCCCAATTTACCCCTGCTGCTGCTGCTGGTGCACCGTCCCCCGCTCCAGGCCGACCATCCCATCCTGCCTGAGTTAGAGACGCTGCCCTATCATCACCCCATCACGCTGGCTGAGTTGTCGGATGAAGGGGTGGCCGCGCTGCTGGAGCAGCGCTTAGAGGGGATATTGACCCCGCTCACACTAGCCCTGATCCAGGCGCAGGCGCAAGGCAATCCTTACTTTGTGGAGGAGTTAGCCAATGCCCTGCGTGAGGCGGGCCATCTATACTTGAATGAGGCGGATCAAAGCTGGCGGCTGTCGGACCAGATGTTTGCTGCTTTGCGTCAGGCCAATGCCCTGGTCAAAGAGGAGGGGGAATGGATGTTGGCTCCTACTGTCTCCCTGTCGGTGACAGATCTGGGTATTCCTGACTCGATTCACGGGTTGGTGCTGTCTCGCCTGGACCGGCTGAGTGAAGAGGCAAAGCTGACGTTGAAGGTGGCCAGCGTGATCGGCCGTACCTTTGGCCTGCTGCTGCTCAATCATGTCCACCCGGCGCAGCCGGAACTGATTCTGCTCCGGGAGCAAATTGACCAGGTGGAGGAGCGGGATTTTGTCCGCCTGGAGATCCCTGCCCCTCAACTGGTTTACATTTTTAAGCATAACACGACGCAGGATGTAGCTTATCAGACGCTCCTTTTTGCCCAGCGGCGGGCGCTGCATCAGGTGATTGCTGAATGGTATGAAACGACGTATGAAGGTGATGGGACGCAGGAGTCGTCGCTGGCTGCGTATTTCCCACTGTTGGCTTACCATTGGCGGCAGGCCGAAGTACCAGAGCGAGAACGACACTATGCCCGGCTGGCGGGGGAGCAGGCCGCGGCCCGTTTTGCCAATGAGGAGGCGGTTACCTATTTGTCGCGGGCGCTGGAACTAACCCCGGCCGAGTTGAAACGGGAGCGGTATGAGTTGTACTTGGGTCGAACGGCCGTTTACCATCTGGCCGGCCTGCGTGACGAACAGGCCGAGGACCTGGTACAGTTGCAACTGCTGGCCGATGCATTAGGCGAAGCGGCCGTGCAGGCCGCCGTCGCCCTCCACTTTGCCGGCTATTATGAAGCCATGAGCGACTATGGTGCAGCCGAACTCAGCGCCCGCCAGGCTGTTGAGTGGGCTGAAAAAGCCAACGACCCACAGCTAAAAATAAAAGGGTTGATTGACTGGGGCCTGGCCTTATGGCGGCGCGGTGAGCTAGAGGCTTCACGACAACCCCTTGAGGAATCGCTAACCCTGGCTCAAAATATCAAAGATAGGATGGGTGAAGCAACCAGTCTTCATCATCTGGGTACAGTCTCTTACAATTTCGGCAACTTGACTAATGCCCGTCGTTACTTAGAAGATTCACTGCAATTGCGGCGTGAACTAGAAGATTTGCCAGCCCAGGCCGCCAGCTTAACCAATCTAGTAGCTGTCTATCATGCGTTAGGCGACTTTGCCCGCAGTGAGCAATTAGCACAGGAGGCACTGACTATTTATAAAACGGTTGGAAGTCGGCGAGAAGCAGCTACCGCGCTCAATAATTTGGCCGCCATTCATCACGCCTTGGGTCAGTTACAAATAGCGCGTACCGAACACCAGCAAGCATTAGCTCTTTACCAGACGTTAGACAATCGCTTGGGCGAATCCCTGGCTGCTAATAATCTGGCTCTGGTGCTGCATGATTTGGATGAATACGAGGAAGCCCATCGTTTTGCTGAACGGGCACTACAAATTGACCGGGCAATTGGGGATAAGGTTGGCCAGGGATATAGTCTAACAACACTGGGGCTGGCCTTAGAAGGGTTGCAAGCCTGGGTAGAAGCGGCCGCAGCCTATACTGAAGCCCAAACGATTCGCCAACAAATTGGGCAACATTCCTATGCCATTGATGACCTGGCCGGGCTGGCGCGAGTGGCCTTGGACCAAGGGGATCTGGCACAGGCGCGGGCCTATGCCCGGGAAGCGCAAGATTGGCTGGCTCAAAACGGAACGGCCGGGATGGAACACCCGCTGCGTCTTTATCTGACGCTGGCGGCCGTGGCCGAAGCAGACGGGCAGCGAACAGAGGCAGCCCAACTACTGCATGAAGCGATAGAGATGGTCCGGGCGCAGGCGGAGCGGATTAGTGATGAAACGGTACGCCTGGCTTTTTTGGCGGAAGGGCCGCTGCATCAGACATTGTATGGAGAGTACAGCAGATTGGGGGAAGGAAGAGATTAAAGGTGATGCGTGAAACGTGACCAGTTCACAAAGTCCAGCCCAGTTCATACCAGTCCCCCGAAATCCTGAAGCCCTAGTTTTTTCTTCGTGTTCTTTGTGTCTTCGTGGTGAAAATCCCCAAAAAGAATTGGCAGGATTCACGGCAGCATATGCCAATCCGTAAATCCTGCCAATCCCTGTCCTAAATCATACGACCGTTATAAACAGCTTTCATTATTCTGCCCAGATTTGCACCATCTAAAGGTCTACAAATAAGCTGTTAGAAAGTAGGTCAAGCAACCTGCTTATCCTACAAGTTTGCCTGGCAGGTCATTCGTAGTCCCTTCATCTAATTCCCAACCAGTCCAAAGCGGCTAAGGTGGCAGATTTGCAGGGTAAAGCGGTTGTTGGCCAGGTCGCGGACGTAGGGGGCGGGGTCGTCGCAGGTGGTGGCGGCGTCGAGCCAGGCGCCGATGCTACTGTCCCAATAGGTGAGAATGAGGTCCTCTTCGTCCAGGCCGATGATCTGGGAGTCGGTGTAGGTGACGGTGACGGTGATGGGCAGCAGGAAGGGGAAGGTGTCGTCACCCAGCCAGGTATTGGCCAGACTTGGGGCCATAAGCGAGGTTTCAGGCTGGCCGGTGCCGGTTATTACCTCATTTAGAATAAGCGGCAGGTAAAGGTTGAACGGATCTAGTTCGACCGGGTCTATGTCAAAGAAGTAGGTTGAGGCGTTGGGTGGCAGCGGCTCCTCGATTTCATCAGGGTCGAGGGGAAGATAGGCCAATCCGATACGCCGGTCGACGGCACCGGTGGGGACCTCCACGTTAATTCCCCAGCCCATGGGCGAAAGGAAATCAAGCGTGCCGCCGCTGCCGGGATTGATCTCGCTGCGGACGTTGACAATGACCGTTGTTTCGGCAGTAGTGGTGCCAAAAGGATTGGTGGCGGTGACTACGGCCGTATAAATCCTCGGCTGTTCATACGTATGTGTTACAAACTGGCCGGCAGCCATGTTGCCGTCGCCAAAAGCCCACTCAAATTCGGCCGACTCGCCATTTTCTAGGAAAGCGGCAAAGCTGGTGACATTGCCCAGGCTGGTCGGGCTGTCATTGCTGACAGTTAGGGTAGACATAGGGGCAATATTGAAGCCAAAAACGGCCCCCAGGTTGTTGCCGTCCAGGTCACTATATTGGGGTGCCCCCACCAGTATGTTGGTAGGGGCATCATCACTGGCGGCCAGGGCGTACCCAAACTGGGATCCTGAGCGATCGCTGGACAGATACCAGTCGTGGGCAGAGGATGGCCCAAAGGCGCTGCTCATATACGCATAAACGACTCCGGGGGGATCGACCATTGTGGTGATGACCGGGGTGTAGGCCAGAGGGGCACCGGCCAGGACGTCTAAGAGGCCATTGTTGTTGAGGTCGCTGAGGGCCACGGCCGTTCCCAACCAGGAGTCTGGTTCAAATTCGGTGGCAGACCAGTCGGGGAAACTGATGCCAAGGCCAGCGAGGCCGCCCCAAAAGCCATACACGCCGCCCCAGGTTTCCCCGGAAAAACCATAGCCGGGTACACCCACAATCAGGTCATCAAACCCGTTGCCGTTGACGTCGCCGGCTGCCAGGGAGGCTCCTAAAAAGTAAAAGTCCTCTTCTCCATAATAAATCCAGTCGGCATTGTCCGGCGTGGCATAGGTGTCACCGGGCAGCCCTTCTGCTGAGCCATAAAAGACAAAGACGGCCCCCGCTTCAGGAAAGCTGCTGCTATCATGTTTGGCCCCAATAGCGATGTCCGGGTAGCCATCTCCATTGAAGTCGCCGACGGCCAGGGCATACCCCAACTGCCCACCGGCAGCAAACGATTCTACCGTCCAGGCCGGTTCATCACTGATGCCGTCCGGTCCACCATAGTAGAGAAAGACGGCTCCTGCCTCTGTGACGCCATCTGCCTCATGGCCGGGTGCGCCGACAAGGACGTCTGTGTAGCCGCTATTGTTGATGTCAGCAGCGGCCAGGGCAAAGCCAAAGCGATCCCCCGGCATCTGGCCAATAAGCGTATGGCCAAGCTGAATACCTCCCGGCGTGCCATAATCAACATAGGCCACGCCCCGGCCATCAGGCCCGCCATACGGTGCCCCTGACAGGATATCGGCGAAGCCATCGTTATTGACATCACCGGCGGCGGCTACGGCACGGCCGTATTCGGCATCTTCCTGGGGCAGCGAGAACAGCTCGCTGGGTACCAAATCCAGACCGGCAGCGGTGCCATAATAAGTGGCGATCTGGCCCTGGTTGGGCAGTTCGCCATCATACAAATTGGCTCCCACGAGGACATCCTGATAGCCATCATTATCAATATCACCGGCATAAGCAACGGCCGTACCAAAGTTAGACCCAGGTTGGCTGCCCATAACCAGCCAGGTGGCTAGATTAGGGCTGCTGTAGGCGGCCGGATGGGCGCGGGTATCTGGTTGGTCAATTGTTTTTACAATTGTCCTGTTTGGCGAGTTTAAGAGTGACTCCTGGGCCTGTGATGAGGGTAAAACAAACCATGTTAACAGCAAAGCGAGTAATAAAACGGCCAGCACCCCAACATTGGCTGGCGATATACGTGAGTTACCGGGTTGAATACGCATTAAAAGTCCTCCTTATACAGTAAAAGGCTAACCAATTATTCGACGTAACGGCTAACACTCACCAGAGAAACGAGGTTTTGGCCCCTACTCCTTTGGGGCATACCAGAGAAAAACCTGGTTTCTGGCTTGCCGTTACCACTCGACAGGTAAGCGTTCACTCCCTCTGGAGAAACCGAGTTTTTTGGCCTGTAAAATTGCCGGTTCACCAGAGAAAAACTCGGTTTCTGGATTGAACGGTTACCTCGACAGTATAAAGCAAATCAACCCCTTAACACAAGTTAACTAGTTTACTCTTGCGGTTATCATGGTTTGTAAACGGGCAATCTCTGCCTCGTGCCGGTCAATGGCCGCTTGCAGTTCGCGACGGACCGCTGCCCACCAGTTGTCATCTTCTTTGTCCAGCGTTTGCGCCCGCTGCCAGAGCCGGGTCGTGTTTTCCTGCCGGTGTTGGGCCAGTTGGCGCTCTACTTTGCGCTGGCGTCGCTGGCATTTGAGCAGCCGCTCCTTGAGCCGGCGCTGCTGAACCGACTCTATCGCTTGCAGTTCAGCCAGTTCGGCCGGATCCAGCTTACCGGCCATGTCGTAAAGGGCCTGCACGTTTTCTTCGGTGTAGGCCCGGTTGATGGCGGCCATCATGCTGGTACGGAACGATTTTTCTGTCTCCCCCTCGGCCAGATCGGGGTGAAAGCGACGGGCCAGCTCCCGGTAGAGTCGTTTTTCGGCCGCTTTGTCGCGTGGGGTCGAGGTAGGCAGCAGCGGTTCCTCTTCAATGGGGGGCAGATCGGCCGTTTCGCCCGGCAGCCATTCTTCCTCAGGCAACAGAGAGGGGTCGCTCTCTGCGGCCTGCTGCTGCAGGGCCAGTTCGGTCAGGCAGCTTTGCTTTTCCGTTTGCAGCTTCAGGTAGCGGTCTACCAGATCGTCCAGCATCAGGCGGCAGTGCATGCGAAAGCGATTAACCGCAGCCTGCTCCTGGGCCAGCACAGCCTCTGTCTGCCGCAGCGTTTCTTGAGCTAACGCCAATTCTAACGTTAAGTGATTGATTTCATCATTACCCAACAGGGTAGGCAGCGGCCGTTTACTCATCATCTACCAACTCCCTTACCCCCCACCAGAGCAGCCCCGCCACCAGCAGCATACAAACGCCACAGAGCGTGGTTAGCCCCACCAGCCCCGTTTGCTCCAGCAGCAAAGGACCAACCAGGCCGGCAATGGTCGTGCCCATCAGGGCAAAGGCGGCCCCGATAGACAACATTTTACCCCGCTGGCTGGGAATCTGCTCGCTCATCAGGGCCAGGTTGCTCACAAAGGCGAATTCAAAAGCGAAGCGAGCGATGAGCAGCCCGGTCAGGACGGGAATGAGAGCCACGTTGAGCAAAGGCAGGCTCAAAAAACTTAGCCCGGCCAGCCCGGCGCCACCGATGACGCTGCGCCGCTTGCCCAGCCGGTCGACAGCCGCGCTCACCAGGATGCTGCCGACCAGATCGGCCACCCCTAAAATCAGGGCCACGCGCCCCAGGGCGGCCGCGCCCAACCCGTAATCGGCTTGCAGCCAACTGCCGTAGTTGATGAAGAAGTTCATGGCCCCAAACATGATCAGCCCGTTGGCCACAATGCTGAACCAGGCCGAACGGCCGTTTTGCCCCAAATCGAAAAAATAACGCAGCCGCACCATTCGGGTCGGGGCCATAGCGGCCGAGCGGGATACAGTTTGAGAGCGACCTTCGCTGCTGGGGGCGGTTCTGCCGCCGGTCTTACCGCCGGTCTTACCGCTATGAGCCGGTAAACGGCCATAAAACCAGGCAGCCAGCAGCAAGCCAACAGCCAACAGCAGCAATGGCTCGCGCCAACTGGTGGCCTCAATCAGCAGCCCCATTAAAAAGAGGCCGCCAATGCCGGCAATGGCCCAGGCATATTCTAAAATACCCAGCCCCAGCCCGCGCCGGCTGTAAGAGAGGCGGCTGCTCAGGTAGGCCACCAGCGTAGGGACAAAAGAAAAGGTTCCCAGGCCGGCCAGGGCCATGCCCAGGGCGGCCTGCCAGATGCTTTGGCTGAGGCCCACCACCAGGTAGCCCAGCCCGGCCCCCAGCAGCCCCAGCCGCATCACAAAGCGGTAGCCGCGCCGGTCGGCCAGGACGCCAAAGAGGGGACTGGCCATACCCATCAGGCTGCGTAAACTGATGAGTCGTCCTATCGTGATGCTGCTGGTATTCAGCCCCTGAGCAATAATGGGCAAAAAAGGAAAGAAGAATTGAACGGCCGTATCCGTAATCAGCCGCGTTATGACGCCTACGGCAATCAGGCGGCGTACCGAAATGTCGTTTTTTGGGGGAAAGGTGTTAGACATGGTTTACAGTGCGTAGTGCGTATTGCGTAGTGATTGGTGTGTCATTCGTACGTTGTGATTGTACTGCACTTTGTTGATTGTTCCACTTGCTGGGTAAAGTATCCATTCAGCCCCCTCGTTCCATGCTCCGCGTGGA
>JAWOIM010000258.1:0-2965 GCA_046484685.1 Chloroflexota bacterium
GACAAAAAGGGTATTGGTTCGACATTGTTTTTCTTGAAGCCCAACAGGCCGTTCTCATCAAGCGCTACAGCGAAACCCGGCGAACACATCCCCTGTCCCAGGACAGGCCGCTGATCGACAGCATCCGTGAGGAAAAAAGGCTTCTTGAACCGTTAAGGGAGATTGCTTCTACTATTATCGACACATCAGGCGGCGCACGGCCGATTTCTGCGCCCCGTATTGAATATCGGGCAAATAGACCAGTTCCCCCCCACCCACGCTGGCAATCAACGGCCGTTTAATCTGGCCGGCGGCGAGAACGGCCGTTAATGCCGGCTCGTCTACCCAAAAAGCGTGCAGCAGGTCAAACGGCCGCTGCCGGTGGGCGGCCACAATCGCCCCCACCGCCCTGCGCCAGAGGGGTAAAACGGCCGGCCCGAGCCGCGTCCCGCCACCCAAAGCGATGTGGGCCAGGCCGCCAAAGTGATAAACGCCCGCGTCCGGGTAGCGCAAACTAAAGACCGTGACTTCATGCGTTTGCGCCAGTTGGCAGGCCAGATTTTGCAGCGCCGGAATGGCCCAATGGCCGGCGTCACGGCTGAAGCCGGGCACAATCAGGGCAATTCTCATGGCATAACCCGGTACAAAACAAAGTCGTCATAGCGGGCGATGGGGGTCAGGCGGGTGTGGCTTTGCAGCCAGGCATAGTTTTCCCCCGGACTTCTGCCTGCCCACTGCCTTTGTACATTGTCCGGGTCGAGGAGCAGAAAAAGGGGATCCTCTGCCCGTGTAATCTCTTGCAAATCCCGCTCCGTTAGCGAGAAAAGCTCCCGCGTATCCAAATCATTGTAGTGGTCTACCGTCGATGTGAGGCCAAAGGCCAGCAAGGTCGCCTGCGGCGGCAGTTGGTGGCCAATCTCCAGGGCAATTTGCCGGTTCTGGTTGGCCCAGGCGGTAAAATTGCCCACGTCACGCACCGCCCACAGGCCGCTGCCGGCTAAAGCAACCAGGCAGTAGGCCCATAGCAGCAGGCGCCCGCGACCTGCCAGCCGTTCCCAGGCCCAATTCAGCCCTAAACCGACCAAAACCGGCAGCGGCGCAAACAGGGCCAGCGGAAAACGCCAGTTTTGCCAGGCAATGCCCGCCAGAAAGAGGTAGACGGTCAGCGGCCAGCCGATGAGCAGCGCCGCCCGGCTGCGCGGGCCATTTTTCAGGGCCAGCAGTCCCAAAACCATGAACGGGGTAAACAAGGGAAAAATATAGGCCGGGTGGAAGATGGGCCGCAGGTAATAGAGGCCGGTGGCCCGGCCGTAATCAAAGAAGCCATCTGCATTCTCGACAACACTTTTGAAGGCGTTGGCCGGATGCCAGCCCACTACTTGCAGGTCACCGGTATGGGCCAGTTCCCCCCCCAGGCTGTTGCTAAACTGGCTGCCGATGCCCACCAGACCGATGACCAGCGCTATACTCCCGGCCGAGATAATGCGCTGCCAGGAAAGCCCCGCTTCTCTGGCAGCCAGCAGGCCGGCCAGACCCCAGGGCACAACCAGCAGACCATAGACCCAACGGGTCATGATGGCCAGGGTGAGGGTCAGGGCACAAAGGTAGAAGGAAGAGGGCAAAAGGAAGAAGGGGTTAGAGACCTGGCGTTCTTGGCCTCTTGGTGGTAAATAGCTGCTGGTCTGCCAATGAGAGAAAGTACGCAGCAGCAGCCAGGCCGAAAGCGTCGCCCAAAACAGCCCGGCCGCGTCGGACATAGCCGCCAGGCTGTAGAGGGTTAACTGGGCGGCAACGGCCGTGAGCAGACCGGCTATCAGGGCACCGACAGGGATTTGAGGCGTATTGCGTATTCCGTATTGCGTAGGAGACTCTTTATACGGACTACGCAATACGCAATACGCATGACATTCCAACACAATCAGGTAAACCAGCGGGGCCACGGCCGCACCGGTCAGCAGGCTGATGAGCTGCCCCGCCAATGGCTGGGGACCGGTCAACAGGGAGGCCAGAGCCACCAGCGCCGGGTAGCCAAGGGGCCAGAAAAAAGGGGGCGGCAGCTCGCCCGCGCCCAGTGCCTGGCGCAGCGACAGCGCGTACTGGAAATAGGCAAAGGCATCCTGCCCGTACAGTCCGTCAAACTCGGTCACGGCCACCAGGGCAAGCCGTAGCAGGAGGGCGAAAAGAAAAAGTAACGGTGGCAAAAGTTGCTTCATAGTCGTTGATTATAAGACCTGACAGGTCTGCCAGACCTGTCAGGTCTCGGTGGGTGAAAGGATGGTTAATGCTGCCTATCGTACTATACCATCAGGATTTGTGGTACATTTAGCACATGGTAAAACAACTCATACGCTGGTGGGGACGGCTTTGGTACCGACTACGCTTTTTGTTGTTTCAGCGCCACCGGTTTGACCGGTTGGTGTTGGAGTGGGTGGCGGGACGGCCGTTTCTCATTTTGCCCCAGGTCTTTAACCCGGCTCTCTTTTGGACCAGTGAGTTTATGGCCCAGGCACTCAACGAGCGGCTGATTCCACCCGGCTCGCACGTGTTAGACATGGGAACCGGCTCAGGCATAGGGGCCGTTTTTGCGGCGCAGTGGACCGATAAGGTAACGGCCGTTGACGTTAACCCGGCCGCCGTGCGCTGTGCCCGGATCAACGTCCTGCTCAATGAAGTAGAAGCGTGTGTACTAGTCAAAGAGGGGGATTTATTTACGGCCGTGTCCGGTGAAACCTTCGACGTCATCCTTTTTAACCCGCCCTACTTTTCCGGCCTCCCCAAGAGCGACCTGGACCGCGCCTTTCGCGCTAACGATGTGATTGAACGGTTTGGGGAACATCTACAGCACCACCTCAAGCCTGACGGCCAGGTGCTACTTCTGCTCTCCTCAGAAGGAGATGAGACGTATTTTCTCAATCTCTTCCGGCAGCACGGGTATCAGATAAAAGTCGAAGCTCGACAGCAACTGCCTACCGAAACCCTTTCTCTT
>JAWOIM010000271.1:0-3809 GCA_046484685.1 Chloroflexota bacterium
ATGAGCAAGTGGTCTGGACGCTCAAGATTGGCGAGCGGGCCGCCCACGGTATTGCCGCCAGCCCTGACGGAGGCACGGTCTACGCCGGCGACGCCGCCGCTCGCGAACTGGTGGTGATTGATGCCGGGCAGCAGGCCATTATAAAACGCATTCCCTTGTCAACGGCCGTTCACGGCATTGACATCTCCCCCGACGGCCAAACCCTGTGGGTAGGCGGCGCCCTGGACAACGACCCGGTGCAGGGCACGTTGACGGTTATTGACACCGCCAACCTGACCATCGAAGATGTTATCAGTCCCGGTTTGGGCAGCGCCTCCCACTTCACCTTTACGCCCGACGGTGGCGAGGTATGGATTGCCTCCACCTCCACCAACCTGGTCTGGATCGTGGATACAAAGACGCGGCAGGTAGCGGCGGCCGTACCCCTTTCTTTGCCCGCAGCGGCGCAGCGGCCGTTGCCCGGCGACGATTGGGACGAATACCTGGCCGAGCGGCAGATTATCGGCCTGAACGAGGTGGCCATCTCTCCCGACGGCACGCGGGCCTACGCCGTGGGGCCGACGACCAGTGAGCTGTTTGTCATTGACGTGGCCGGACGTCACGTACTTAACAATGTAACTGCCGGCGAACGCGCACACGGCGTGTCGGTCAGCCCCGACGGCCGGGAAGTGTGGGTGGCCGATTGGGCCGGCGTGGTCAACGTCTTTGACGCCCAGAGCCTGGAGCAACTGGCGACTATTCAAGTAGCCAACCCCGGCGGCCAGGCGGTGCAGGGGGCCAACCACGTCGCCTTTAGCCCGGACGGCACACGTATCTACGTCAGCAGCATTGACCAGGTGGTCATCATTGACGCCACCAGGAAAGAAGTGACACAGCGGCTGGCCGTGGGCCAGGAGCCGCACGAGTTTTCGCTAAAAGCGTGGGTGCTGCCTGAGGTACAGGCGGTCACAACGGCCGTTCGCTTTGCCGCCGCCCCCGAAGACGAGGCGGTATCAGAGCCGAATGACGCCGTTGGTGATGCCAGTGCCGGCGCAGATAACGCGGAATTGACCCAGGTCAATAACCAGGGATCTGTTACCGTAGCCATCACACCGTTGAACTTGCAGGGATCGGACGCAACGCTCGATTTTCAGGTGATATTGGATACGCACGCCGTGGACCTGGATTACGACCTGACCGAACTGGCCGTGCTGCGCGACAGCCAGGGCAATGAATATCTGCCGGCCGCCTGGGATGGTCCCCAGGGGGGGCATCACGTCAGCGGTGTCCTGAGTTTTAACGGCCGTGACACCATCCTGGAAACCGGCACCACCTATCTGGAACTGGAACTGAAGGACGTGGCCCGTGTATCCAGCCGGCTGTTTCGCTGGGAAATTGAGTAACGTGAAACGTGAAGCCGTTTGTACGTTTTACGCAATTGTTTGTGCAAGGAGAAATTTGATGAATCGTAAACATACTTTATTAATGGTCCTGGGCTGTATGCTGCCTATGGCTGCGCTGGCTGCCATCTTCCTGTTCCAGGTTCAGGTCAACACTGTGCTTTTGGTGGCCATCTTGTTGCTTTGCCCGCTGCTGCACCTGTTCATGATGCGTGACCACGTCGGGCAGGTAGCCCATCACCATCAGGCCGGTTCTAACGAATCGCATGACGGTTGAAACGTGGACAACTGCCGTTATCCGCGTCTATGTGACAAACATCACCTTTTTCATATGATGCGCCATTTGGCCCTATGCCCGCCTGTTGCAATGGATTAATCTGGAAGCAATGGTTAATGACCAAATTTACTAAATAAATAATCTGGAGAAACAATAGAGATGAATCAATTAAAGACATATAGAGGAGAAGTTGTTGAAGATCCAAAATCGGTCCAGATGCTGCTCAGCGACCCGCGGGCCGGCTGGTTGTGGCTAATCTTGCGCGTCTGGTTAGGCTGGCAGTGGCTCAGTTCCGGCTGGGGCAAAACATCCAACCCGGCCTGGGTGGAAACAGGGGAGGCTCTCAAGGGTTTTTGGGAGCGTGCCGTACTAATTCCTGACGGCGGCCGGCCGGCTATTGCCTTTGACTGGTATCGCAATTTCCTGCAGGCCATGCTGGATGCCGAAGCCTATACCTGGTTTGCGCCCCTGGTGACATATGGTGAAGTGTTGGTAGGTGTTGCTTTGATTATTGGGGCCTTCACCGGAATCGCTGCCTTCTTCGGCGCCTTTATGAACTGGAACTTTATGATGGCCGGCAGCGCCAGCACCAACCCGATGCTCTTTGTCATCGCCGTGGGCCTGATTCTGGCCTGGAAGGTAGCCGGTCACATTGGTGCCGATTACTTCTTGCTGCGCTGGATTGGTACCCCTTGGGGCTGGATTTCGCGCCAGGAACCAATCGAGGAACAGGCAGAAGCACAACCGGAACCAGCTTGAGAGGGCAGAACAGGGCGGCAAATAACTTGTCGCCCTGTTCTCATGAATAATGAAATTGAGCCAGCCGCTATGAACCATTCACGATTCACCGTTCACCGTTCACAATTTATAAACTACATTGTGCCCGCCGCGCTGGTTCTGGCTGCTCTGGTCTTGTTCTTTACGCCGGCCGGGGCACATGAGACGGAAACGGGTCTGGCGCCGGGTTCGGCCCACATTTTTTTTAGCGCCGGCTGTGCCGACTGCTGGCCTTATACAGAAGACGTGTTGTTACCGGCCTTGCAGGCCCAAAACCTGGCGACGCGGCCGGAAATTCACGATTACACAAAACCGGCCGAGCGCACGCTGCTGCTCGAGGTTGCCGATTCGATTGACCTGCCCCGCTCTATTGCCGATTCGCTCTATGCCTTTGTACCCACCGGCCAGGGCACTTTGGTCATCCTGGGTCACGTGCCGCCGGAGTTGATTACGGCCGTTCTCACCACGCCTGACTTACCCCCAGAACTGGTCGTCTGGCAGCCCAAGATGCACGGTGAGCCGACCGAGTACCGGCTGTGGGCCTGGCGCGGCGAGGTGCAAACCTTCCCCATTGACACTCCGTTTGCTGACGCCTTGCCCCAGGCGCTGGCGGCAGCCGGTGCGGAACCGGTGGGCACGGCCAATCTGGGCGCCCTGCTGCCGGCAGTCATCGCCACCGGTTTGCTGGACAGCGTGAATCCCTGCGCCTTTGCCGTCATTTTGCTGCTGATTGCCTTCCTGTTTACGCTGCGGCAGTCACGGCGGCGGGTCTTGCTGTTGGGCGGTGTCTACGTAGGCATGATCTTCCTGGTCTACTTCGCCATCGGCCTGGGCTTATTGAGCGCGGTTCGTCTGTCCGGCAATCCCCACTTTGTGGCCCGCGCCGGTAGCTGGCTGTTAATCGGGTTGGGAACGATTAACCTTATCGAATATTTCTTTCCCCGCTTTCCGCTTAAGCTGCACATGCCGGCCGCGGCCCACCATAAGACTAACGAACTGCTGAAGAAGGCGAGCCTGCCGGCAACGATGGGCATGGGGGTGCTGGTGGGCCTGTGTACATTCCCTTGCTCCGGCGGCATTTACGTTTCTATTATCACCCTGCTCAATGCCAAGACCACGCTGGGCTGGGGCATTGGTTATCTGGCCCTGTACAACGTGCTGTTTGTCCTGCCCCTGGTGGGCATTCTCCTGGCAGCGGGCAACCGGACCACGGCCAAAGCGTGGGCCAACTGGGAACGACAGCACTCGCTGCGGATTCGCCTGTGGTACGGTCTGATTATGGTCGCTTTGGGGGCGGTGATGTTGTTTTATCCACGCTCGCGGGAATATTGTACCTCGACTAATGCTAACTTGAGATCAACCGTTAAATCAATTCC
>JAWOIM010000391.1:0-8382 GCA_046484685.1 Chloroflexota bacterium
CAGCGATGAAGCTCTGTGCGTATAAGGGCCATTTTGACGCCCAGGAATGGCGGGCTGCCCTTCACGTAGTTTTCCCACCAGGTCTTGGTTTTGGGGTTGGCCTGCTTTTGGAGATTGGTTAGCAGTATTTGTGTTAGTTCATCAGACATGAATAAATCCTTATTTGGCTGTGATCCCGGCTGGCTGTTCAACGGCCGATTTCAACCGGCAGTTCCAGAAAACGGCCGTAACCTGCGGCAGCCGCGACAATGCTTTCCATTTGGGCCGGGCTAAGCGGTTCAAACGGATCAAAACTGACCACCGCCTTCGTCTGACGCAGGATGCGTTTCCAGGTCCCCGTTACCCGCCCATTGATAACAATAATCGGTTTGAACACACCGTTTCTACCCGGAACAATCTTTGTGGCCTGCACCGGGTCCAGGACGGCACTGCGATCCCGGTAGCCCAACAAATACTGGTCAAACGCCGGCAGTAAATGTGCCGTTGGCGAGACAGCTTTTGTGGTGGACAACGATGGCGAAAACCAATAAGTTTGACCATCAAGACGCTCTTGTACTAACTGTGCCTCAACCATTTCCAGGCCGTTGCGAGCATCGACGGCCGTTAAGCCCGACCACCACATAAAATCCTGAACAGTGGCCGGTCCGTGGCCGCTGAAGTAGCGCCGGGTCAACTCGGCCAGCGATTCCTCCCGGTCCAGCCGCTTACCTCCCGGCAGCCATTCATCCAGCAGCACAAACGTATCTTCTTTGCCTTGCCGGGGACCAAAGCAGATTAATCCCGTTTGCGCCGCCCACCTCAAAATGTGGTAGCCGCGCTGTCCGCTTGTGGCGATTCCACCTCGCTCCAGAACCGCCATCATTTCTTGGCGGGTAAGCTGCCCGTTGTCTTGTAATGCTGACGTAAAGAGGGCGGCAGCACGGGTAAAGGTAGCTTCATCCAGTTCAAGCTGCTTGTGGCGGCCCGCAGCACTAGCAACCACACGCGGCGTTAACAGCGCCAGCAGCCAGCGTACATCTGCGGCAGCGACAAAGTGCAGCGTCCCGCGCATAGGCCAGGTACGCACGATTTCTCTACTGCTAATGGCTTGCTCAACGGTTTGTTGCGTCGCCGCTTGCATTCGCAGCCCGACTGCCCACAAGGCGTTGGCATAATCCTGCGCCTGGATGGCTACCAAGCTGTCAACGACGGCAGCCGGCGTGGTCAAGGCCGGCTGCGTGATCGATTGGTTGTGCAGCCGCTGGGGGGCAATATCAAAATTGGTCATTTGAAGCTTAAACTGCCTGGGCAATCCACCAGGTGATGCCACTCGCGTCCTTAACGCCGCCCCGTTTATCATCATCCTCACTTCGCTGTGCCGGTTCCTGGATAGAAACGGCCCCGGCGTCCAGGGCACGCCGGTAGGTAGCGTCTACATCGGGCACGTAGATATGCACTTGTGCGGCAATGGCGGGCCATTCTTCAACGGCATCGGCCAGCATCAGCACCGTGTCGTCAAGGCGCACTTCGGCATGCATCAACCGGCCGCTCTCGTCGGGGAAGCGGCGTAGTTCTTCGGCGTCAAAGGCGTTAATCAGAAACTGGATTGTTTCGGCAGCGCCGTTGACAATCAGGTAGGGGGAAACGCTGTTGTAGTTATGGGGTTTGTAATTTGAACTCATGATTATCTCCTTTGTAAATAGGACGCAGGCTTGTGGTGAGCGCAGCCGAACCATGCCGCAGATAAAAAAAGAAAAATCTGCGTTTATCCTGATAATCTGCGTCCGATTATTCTGCTAAATTATGCGGTCCTCAATCTCCCAGGTGTGATCAAGGACATGCCAGGCAACGCGGCGGACGAAGTAGCGTGGGAGCCACAGTTTGCCGCCGCGTGGCCCTTTTTCGGGTAAACCCTCGGTTACGGCCGTTGTCAGGGCGTCTAAAATGGCCTGCCGGGTGCGAGCCAGTTCCACATTGGGATCAGTTTCTTCATCCCGCTTAAACTGCCAGCTCAGCCGCCGCAGATAGCTGGCATCGGCCGCCAACACATGTTCTACAATTTTGTCCAGATCGCGTCCGCCGCCGCGAGGCCCTTTACGTAGTTCTTTGCCGGTGGCCTGCTGTACGGCCCTGTCAAATGCCTGCCAACAAGCCTGCAATAACGTCTGAAAGCGTTCTAACTCAGCCTGGTTAACTGGCTGCCGCTCGCCGGCGGGCGGCTGCTCCGGCACGCCAAAG
Organism: Chloroflexota bacterium; assembly: GCA_046484685.1. Taxonomy (GTDB): domain Bacteria; phylum Chloroflexota; class Anaerolineae; order Promineifilales; family Promineifilaceae; genus SLGK01. The sequence continues at coordinate 2,218 of JAWOIM010000391.1, forward strand.
TCGGTGGTGGCGTTGCCGGCCAGCCGTTCGACGCCGTTGAAGACGGCCGTATCCTCCGGTGTGGCAAAGGCCATCGGCGTGGACTGGACCACCTGGGCGTAGTGCGGGGCATAATCCAGTAGGATCTGTAAAGCGGCCGTTTCGTCGCGCCCGCTGCGGCACCAGCCCGGCCAGGCAGCGGCGCAGGCAAAGGTTCGTTTATTGCCAATTTCCAGATAGACGTCAATTGTACTCATAGCTCTGTCACGCTTCCCGACGAATCCACAATTTCTGAATTGAACCGGCGCATGATGGCCTCATGCTGTTCACGGGGTGCCTTAAATAAGGCGGCTATAAGCTCATGCAGCCTGGGCGTTAAAATGATGAGGTAGCGTGTTGGCCCATCGGTCTCAAAGTAAGTGTGCGACACGCCGGCCGGGACAAACACCGTTGTTCCGGCCGGCGCCGCCACTTCTTTGTCGCTAAAGCGAAAGGTCAACGTGCCTTCCAGGACGTGCCAGGCCTCATCGTCGGCGTAATGGACGTGCGGGTAACCTGCCAGGGGGCAAATGTGGCCGTGATCCATTTCCGGCAGGATTGGAAGGTGCGTATGCCCCGCAGGGCAACGGGCCAGTAGAGCAACCAGCCCTGTGGCCCCAGCCAGGAAGCAAACAGTTCATCCAGCAGACGAGAATCCTGCGCCCCACCGCCACCACCCAGAGCAATTTTAGCTCGTGTCTCCATACGTTTTATTACGTGAAGCATGAAACGCGACGAGTGAAGACTTCACACATCACGTTTCACGCATCACGCTTCACGTTATCCACCTGCCATAGCCCCCACCACCCGGAACGGCTCAACTCCCTGGGCCACGGACTCAGGCAGCGGGGCGTCGGGTGCTTCGTGTGACCAATCCTGGCCACAGGTGAAGAAGCGGATAAACGGCCGTCGCTTCTGCGTGCCGTGGTCCCGAATCGTGCCGCGCAGCATGGGGTATTCCGCCTCCAGCGCATCCAGAATGGCCCGCTGCGTGACCGGCTCTTCAAGCTGAATCGTTACTTCCTTGCCCGTCTTGGCCAGGTTGCGTAAATGGAAAGGCAGTTCAACCCGGATCATGATAACGTTTGCACCTCCACCGACAGGACGGCCGGCAGGTCGCGCACAATCGGCCGCCAGTTATCACCGGAATCGGCCGAAACATAGACCTGCCCGCCCGTTGTGCCGAAATAAATACCACAAGAATCGAGCGTATCGACGGCCATGGCGTCTCGCAGCACATTGACATAACAGTCGCTTTGCGGCAGTCCGCTGGTCAACGCTTCCCACTCATTGCCCCCCGACCGGCTGCGGTAGACACGCAGCTTGCCTTCCGGCGGGTAATGTTCGGAGTCACTCTTAATGGGCACCACGTAGATCGTTTCCGGCTCGTGGGCATGGACGGCTATGGGAAAGCCAAAGTCACTGGGCAAATTGCCGCTGACCTCGTGCCACAGCTCACCGGCGTTGTCGCTGCGCATCACGTCCCAATGCTTCTGCATAAACAGCACACCGGGGCGGGACGGGTGCATGGCAATGTTGTGCACACAGTGCCCCACATCGGCCTCGGCATCCGGCAGTTCATAATCCGACTTCAAGCCGCGATTGATCGGCAGCCAGCTTTGTCCCCCATCATCGGTGCGAAAGGCACCCGCAGCCGAAATGGCGATATAAATCCGCCGGGGATCGTTAGGATCCAGGATGATGGTGTGCAGACACGTCCCGCCCGCGCCCGGCTGCCACAAATGGCCCTTGGCCTCACGCAGCCCCGGCAGTTCTTGCCAGCTCTGGCCACCGTCGTCGGAGCGGAAAAGGGCCGCATCCTCTACGCCGGCGTAAACGGTCTCCGGCTCGGTCAGCGACGGTTCCAGGTGCCAGACCCGCCTAAATTCCCAGGGGTGCTGCGTGCCGTCATACCATTGGTGTGTGCCGGGGGTACCTTCATAGGCAAACTCATTACCCACCGGCTCCCACGTTTGGCCACCGTCGTCGGAGCGCTGGATCAACTGCCCGAACCAGTCGCTTGTTTGGGAGGCGTAGAGCCGGTCAGGATTGACCGGCGACCCCTTCACATGAAAAATTTCCAGGCCGGCAAAGAGAGGGCCATTGACGTCCCACTTTTCTCGCTTTTCGTCAGATATCAAAATGAACGCCCCTTTACGGGTTCCCACTAATACTCGTATTTTGCTCATGTTTCGCTCCTTTGTCCAAATATGTTAATAGCTGTTTTTATCTATCAACCAACGGCGGTTCGATAATGTGCCCACCTAAATCCCCTAACTCAAAAATCTCTATGCCCTGCGCACCCAACATGATGGCCAACTCGCCGCCATGATGAATGTCGTGGGCCATGATGCGCCAGATGGTCCATTGGCGCGAAACGGCATACGTGCTGCCGCGCCATACGTGACGGTAGGTTTTTTGTAGATCGGCTACCGTCCAGGTATTGAGCGTTTGCTCAATCATCTGCCAGGAGGCCTCCAGCCATCTGACCAACTCGGCAGCCTGACCGGTAAGGGGAATGGCATCTTCAACAACGTACCGATTACCGTGCGGGTCTTCTTCCCAGGCTTCAATCTGACCGGCCAGCTCATGGCTGCCGGGTGCATCCATACGCAAAAACCAGTCAATCGGCCCCAGGGCAATGTGCCGCACCAGTTCGCCCACCGAACGCAGGTGGGCTGCCGGCCGCCAGGCCAACTGCTCAATGGTCAGAGGTGCTACTGCGTTTATGATGCTTTGCCGGTAGCCATCCCAACCTTCATAGACTATCATCAGTGAATCAGAGGGTGATGGGTTGGAAGCATTTGTATCGCTCATTGTTCTTCTCCAAAATAGGACTGTGTTAATTCGTTCAGCTTGAGGACGGTGCGCCAGTTGCGGGTGGTCACAGGGGAGCCAACCAGCCGGTCGAGGACGGCCGGTGACAGTTTGGAACGTCCACTGCCCTCAGGGTAATGGATCCAGAGGGCATCACCAACCTGGGTTACGCGCTCGCCGTTGACTGTGTAATCGGCCAGCCTGGTGACGGCATCCGGTTTGGGCGCGGATTTGGAGAGAGCCAGCATGACCCGGTTTGGTTCGCGTTGGGATGCGTCAGGATAGGGATTACCGCTCACATAAGCCGGCCAGTCTGCTGCTGGTCGCACAATGACTGGGATCGATAGACCAAAGTGGCGTTCTATAGCTTGTTCAAGTTCAGCTTCCAAAATAGTTTTCTTGGCTCCGGTTTTGAAGATCAGATTGCCGCTCTGAATGTAGCTCTGTACCTCATCCCAGCCGAGGTCAGTGCATAAAGAGCGGAGGTCGGCCATGGGTATTTTATTACGGCCGCTGACATTAATACCGCGCAATAAAGCAATAAATGTAAACACAGCTATTCTCCAACTTCATAACATGGGTTGTCTGACAATCGTTTTCCACCTGGCAGGGTCTGCTCTCCTGATATCGCTCAAGTAGATTTCGTGGTGCTTACCAGTTAGCCGGCTACGGGCGGCAATGAATTGATGCACCCTTTCAATCGTGGGGCCTTCCTCTGAGAATGGACCAATATGAAGAATTTGGGCACATTTGCCTTCTGCCAGGGCTTCAAAGCGCATGCTTGAAATGGCCGGCGGGTTTTTCTTCTTTTTTACCTCAGCAATAGCAGTCTCAATCATTTCTTCAGTAACAAATGATGGCTGCATGATCATCATGGTCCACTTCCAGTTGGATTTGTCTTCAGGCGAAAAGGTGGCCATATCATCAGCCCACCATAACCCTTCCAGGGGCATGACCTTATAATCAATTGCCAGCGATTTTTTGACCATGAACTTCACAGCATAGGAGACAGCAAATAGTGTTTCTACAGCATCTGTGTAGGCTTGTACACTATTGGGATCGCCTTCACCATCAATCATCAGGTAATTCATAACGGGTACGTCAACTTGAACAACCTCTTTGGCTGATGGCTGGTAAAGATGTTTCAATTCTTTTTTTAGATCAATTTTCTTCAAGATTGTTGCCTCCACTAAATGGTTTACTCATATCACGATTCCAGATAGTTAAAGTTGCGCCTTGTCATTACAGACCAAATGGATAATTGAAGCCGGGTTGGCAATCCAGAACCCCTCAAAGCCATCCGGCAGCGGCTCAATTTCGTCGCAGCGCACCACATTGGCCTCGTTGAGGTATTGGGCGGCGGCGGTCAGGTCATCAGTTACCAGTTCCAGCCATACCTCTGCCTGGCTCAGCGCGGGCACGTTGTCTAACCATAACTGGTTGGCCCCAAACTCGAACACAACGAAGGGCAGGTGCTGCTCTAGCTGCTGCAGGCCAACCACATCCCGGTAGAAACGAACGGGGGGCTCATACAAATGGGGGGGCACTTTCATAGCAATATTGGGAGCCGCAGAAAACTTGACGGTTGCGCTCATTATAAGAAGAGAACCTCCTGCCGCACTTTTTCAGCCACGTTGACCATTTCAGCAAAGAAAGCGAGATAGGCGCGGCAAATGTCGTCTTCTTGGTCACGCAGCAGCCGGTCCAGGGCGGCATAATTTTCCAGCCAGAAAATCCAGGTGGATTCCGGGCCACTGCCCAAACCGCCGCTGGCGGCTACCACTTCTTTAATCCATGATTGGTTCTGTACCAGGTCATGCAGTTGGCGTGCTTTTTTGGGCTGCTCGGCCGTCATGGGGCGCGGCCAGTCAAAGTCGATAATGAGATAAACACCGGCTTGATTACTGCTCATGATTTTTTCCTCCTGATTGTTTCTTCGGCCTCCGGTGCGGCTGCCTTGATCGTCTGCCTTATCTTTTCCAGAATCTCTTGAATATGGGGCGGGAATCCGGCAATGTATTCATCTATATTGGTAGGTACAGCTTGATCCGTTTTCATGCGCTTCTTATTATCTCCACTCATCTCTGCGATTAGTCCAGGGAAACGGCCGTTCCGGTACCGGCAAACCCAGGGCATTACAGATCGGTTCCCAGCCTTCTGTAGGCTGCCATGCCAGCAGCCGCTGTTGGGGAACGCCCTGTCGCACAGCGGCGCTGTGTCGCTCATAGGCCGCTTGCAGCGTTGCCGGATCATCCCACTGCCGGCTGCCGGCAAAACGTTCCAGCAGATCCAGCAGCCCCCGCCCGTCCTGCCAGTTAGGGGCCAGGGCCTTGCGAGCCACGGGCAGAATCGTTTTGTTGGCGCTTTGCCACCAGGTTTCGGCCGTATCGCGCAGCGACAACAGCACCAGCGCCTCAGGGTATGCTTCGCTGAGTTCTCGCCAAAACATGGACGTGGGCCAATCTAGGGCGGCCACGTGCCCGGCGTATAGTTGGTCCCAGTTGGGCATCCGGCCGGCCAGCGCCTGCTCCCAGGCCGGCCCCAGGTCAAATGGATGGCCGGGTATGGAGCGCATGTGGTAGACGGGACCACCCAGCAGTTCCTCAAGGGCTATGGACAAAGAAGCCGTGGCCGTACGCGGCAGCCCGGCACCGATAACCTGAAGTTTCACCTCACTCATGCTGATTCTCCTCAGCCGGGGTGGCCGCGTTGGCAAAACGGAGGCGGTTGCCATCGGGATCGGTAATGACCATTTCCCGTGTCCCCCACGGCGTGTCGGCTGGCGGCTCGGCAGGCGTAACACCGCCGGCCACAAAGGCCGCGTAACAGGCGTCAACGTCAGGGACCACAAAGTAGGCCGCGCCGCCAACCTGGCAATCACCGGCATGTTCGGTCAGAAAAATCGTCTGGCCGGCGCGTGTCAACTGCATAAAAAGGGGAAAGCCCGGTTCGAACTGGTGCTGCCAGTCAATGGTAAAGGCCAGGCCATCTACGTAAAAGGAAAGGCTGCGCCGGGCGTCGGTGATACGAAACTGGGGAATAACGGTTTGGGTCACTGATAGCCTCCTTCAAGAATAGGACAAAGGACGGCAAGCCTGCACTGAGCTTGTCGAAGTGATGGAAGGGTTCTCTCTGCCCTCCATCGCCGGTCATCCGTCAATTTCATTGTCCACCGATAACAACTGGCCGCTCCACGTTTCGGGATCTATGTCGGCTATTGTCTGTGAGAAGGTCCAATAGTGGCGGCCAGGGTCTTTGACCGTATATTGTCGCTCGCCATATGGATAATCGGCCGGTGGTACGGCTACAATACGCCGACCGACCATGGTC
>JAWOIM010000547.1:0-5294 GCA_046484685.1 Chloroflexota bacterium
GCCACTCCACCCTTCTATCCTACTCTTTCACAAGGAAAACAGCCATGACTACCCAACCTTTACCCACCCACACCGCGGCCTCTCTTCCCACCGGTGTGGATTTATTACATGATCCGCTGCTGAACAAAGGCACCGCCTTTGGCGAAGAAGAGCGTCTGGCCTTAAAATTGTGCGGGTTACTCCCCCCGCGCATCCTTACCCAAGAAGAACAAGCGGCCCGCATTATGGAAAATTTCCGTAAGAAGCCAACCATGTTGGAAAAATACATCTTCATGATAAGCCTGCAAGATCGGAACGAGACCTTATTTTATCACACGGTCATCAATCACCTGGAAGAGATGATGCCGATCATTTATACGCCCACCGTGGGCCAGGCCTGCCAGGAATATGGACATATCTACCGGCGACCGCGTGGCCTCTATATCTCCAGCCGGGATCGTGGTCGCATTGCCGATCTCCTGCAAAACTGGCCCTTTGCTGATGTCCGCGTCATCGTCGTCACCGATGGGGAGCGCATCCTGGGGCTGGGCGATCTGGGCGCCAACGGCATGGGCATCCCGGTGGGCAAACTCTCCCTCTACACCGCCTGCGCCGGCATCGATCCGGCCTGCACCTTGCCCATCACCCTGGACGTAGGCACGAACAACGAAACCCTGCTCAACGATCCGCTGTACATCGGCCTGCCCCAGCGGCGGCTGCGCGGTGAAGTATATGACGACCTCATCGAAGAATTCATGACGGCCGTTCAGGCCCGCTTCCCACGCGCCCTCATCCAATTCGAAGATTTCGGTAACAGTAATGCGTTCCGCCTGCTCAAAAAGTACCGTGACCGCGCCTGCACCTTCAACGATGATGTACAGGGGACTGCCGCCGTCACCCTGGCCGGATTGTACTCCGCCCTGCGCCTCACCCACAACCGGCTGACCGACCACACCTTCCTCTTCCTGGGGGCAGGAGAGGCCGGCATTGGCATTGGCGATCTCATCGTCTCCGCCCTGGTTGAGACAGGAATGACCCCTGAGGCGGCACGGCAAAAATGTTGGTTTGTGGATTCCCAGGGGCTGGTCGTCAAAAGCCGGGAAAATCTGGCCGAGCATAAACTCCCCTACGCCCATGATTACCCATTTCTGCCGGATTTGGAAACGGCCGTTGAAGCCCTGCACCCCACCACCCTCATCGGCGTCTCCGGGCAGGGACAAACCTTCACCCAGCCAATTGTGGAAAGAATGGCCCAACTGAACGAGAAGCCGATTATTCTGGCCCTCTCTAATCCCACCTCAAAGGCGGAATGTACCGCAGAGCAGGCGTACCAATGGACAAATGGTCAGGCTATTTTTGCCAGCGGCAGCCCGTTTGATCCGGTCACGCTCAACGGTAAAACCACTATTCCCGGACAGGGGAACAACGCCTATATCTTCCCTGGCGTAGGGTTAAGTGTGGTGGCCTGTGGCAGCCGGCATGTAACCGATGAGATGTTCATGGCGGCCGCCAAAGCCCTGGCCGGCACCATCACTCCCGATGAACTGGCGCAAGGACGCATCTACCCGGCCCTCACGCGCATACGTGAAGTGTCTGCCTTGATCGCAGCCGCGGTGGGGCAGGTCGCCTACACACAAGGCCTGGCCACCGTCCCCGAACCGGATGATATGCTGGCTCACATACAAAGCCAGATGGTCGAACCAATCTATCACAGCTATATCTAATACCATAACTTTCTCAATTTGGGGGTGGTTCGTAGTGACCGCTTTAGCGGTATGGACGGCTAAAGCCGTTACTACGAACTTACTTGCTTTAGGTTTGTAGTAACCGCTGCTTCGGCTACGCTCAGCACATGTTTAGCGGGCTGGACGGCTAAAGCCGCCACTACGAACTTGATTTTGGACAGTTATTAAGCAGTTACTCCACCTGTCTCCCGTTTCCTGTTATTATTACAATCCATGTCACCGCTTGACGCTTTTACTTTCGCCTGCCCCCTGTGCCGCACCCCCTGGCCGCCTCCTTATGGCCAGAGCCTCACCTGCCCCCATGATCAGCTCACCTTTTCCCAGATAGACGGCATCTGGCGCTGCCTGCTGCCACAACGGGCTGCCCATCTGCACCAATTTATGCAGGAGTATGAGGCGGTACGCCGGGCGGAAGGCTGGGGCAGCAGCGACCCGGCCTATTATCGTGCCCTGCCCTTTGTCGATAAAAGCGGCCGTTATGCCTCTATCTGGCATATCCGGGCACGCAGCTACCGGACGCTGCAAAAACGGCTGCTGCCCCCAGAAATCGGCCCCCAGTGCATTCTCGATTTGGGGGCGGGCAGCGGCTGGCTGGCCTACCGGCTGGCCCAGGCCGGCCACCAGGTGGCGGCCGTTGATCTGATGGTCAACCCGTGGGACGGTCTGGGCACCCATGCCTACTATGAAGCCGCCTACCTGCCCCTCCAGGCCGAGTTTGATCATCTGCCGCTAGCTGACGCGCAGGCCGATCTGGTTATCTTCAACGGCGCCTTCCATTACGCCACCAGCTATGAGCAGACGTTGGGCGAGGCGCTGCGCCTGCTGCGGCCGCAGGGGCGGCTGGTCATCATGGATTCACCCCTGTACCGGGACGGCCGCAGCGGGCAGCAAATGGTGCAGGAACGGGAAGAAGCGTTTGCCGGCACACACGGCTTTCGCGGCAACGCCCTGCCCCATGAAAATTACCTGACCTACGAACGGCTGGCTCAATTGGCCGCTGCCCTTCCCCTGCGCTGGACCTTCATTCAGCCCTGGTACGGCCTGCGCTGGGCCATGCGTCCCTGGCTGGCTCGCCTGCGTGGCCACCGGGAACCGGCCGCTTTTCAGTTGATTATCGGTGAGCCGATCAGTGACGACTTTGCCATTGATAGATGAACAGCACCAGCCATTTCATCACAACCATCGTTATAACGGCACCAATGAGTCCCACGCCCGGCAGCAGGATCAGGTTTAGGATCACTGTAGTCAAGATACCTACCAGATTCACCTGTAACACCGTTACCTGTTTTTCAGCTTTGTAGAGAGCGTAGATGATGGGCGAGGTATAGAAGATGGGCAGCGCGGCCAGCCCGCCCAGCCAGAAGAAGGCAGGCGACAGCACAATACCGTATAGTCGGTCTAACAAAAAGGCCAGCGCAATTATAGCCGTGGGTACGATGAAACAGCCGAGGCCAAGCAGGACGCGGGCCACCTGGCGAATGGCAGTATAAGGCAGGCGATAGAGGGTTTTGACAAACGGCAGCAGAATAAACCCGGCCAATGCCTGAATATAAAGCAAAAAGCTGGAGAAGACTTGATAGACACCTACTTCCTCGGCCGGAAAGTAGAAAGCGATGAGGTAGAGGTCGAGGCGAGAGTTGAGCATTCCGCCCAAGCCGAGCAGGAAAAAGGGCAGGGCCAATAGAAAGTAGCGGGGTTGGAAACGGCCGCAGCCACCTGCCACCATCCCCCAATAACGCAGCAGCAAAACGGCCGCTTTGGCCAACGTCGTCAGGGCAAAAAGCTGCAGCAGCCAGTCGGGCGTGATTGCCTGGCCGGCAAAAAAAACGGCCGTTAGCATCGCTGCTGATCCGGCCAATTCTACCATCGCAGCCAGGAAAAAATCCCGCCGGTAAGTGACCAGGACAGCACAGGATTGATGCAGCACCAGGGCCAATCCCCACAAGATAATCCAGCCGGCGGCCTGCGGATATAGCAGCAGGGCCAGCAGGGCCAGCCCCACAAACAGCGCCAGCCGCGTGCGTAAGCTGCTTTGCCAGGCATCGGCCATGCCTGCCGGATAGCGACTAAATTCTCGCAGCAAATAGGTGTCGTTGCCCCAGGCGACCAGGTGCGTCCCCAACTGCACCGTGATCAGCACCGCTACAAATGTCCCCCAGACGGCGGCCGACGCTTGCCGGATGACCAGCAAGGAAACGAGCGGCGTCAGCAGCATGGGCAACCCCTTGTGCAGAGAGTTGATAGCTATCAACCCGACGCGTCGCTGAAATTTGAGCCAATTTGTTTTGTGCAAAAACATGCAGACATTCAGTAATTGAGGCAAACTATAGGTTAGGCACGATAAACATGACCCTACCAAATTTTCTGCTCATCGGTGCTGCAAAATCGGGCACTGTCTCACTCTATCATTACCTGGGCCAACACCCTGACATCTTTATGTGTCCGGTGAACGAGTGTAACTTCTTTGCCTTGGAAAACCTAGACTCGGACAGCGCCTTTCAGGGGCCGCTTGATCGGAAAACGGCCGTTTCCCATTGCATTTGGGAACAGGCCAGTTACGAAGCATTATTTACCAGCGCCAGACCTCACCAAACGCTTGGCGAATCGTCGCCATTATACCTTTATAGTCCCCTTGCGCCTGAGAACATTCAGCGACACACTCCCCAAACTCGGTTGATCGCTATTTTGCGCCAGCCGGCCGACCGCGCTTATGCTAATTATCGCCATTACCGCCGCGCCGGTATTGAGCCTCTGGCCGATTTCGGCCAGGCATTGGCCGCAGAAGCAGAACGAATAGTCGAAGGGTGGGGACCGTGGCCTTTCTGGCATTATCGGCAGCTAGGTTTTTATGCGGACCAGTTGCAGCGATATTACAACCGTTTTGACCGCGAACAGATTATGGTCTGCTTGTACGATGATTTACAGGCTGATCCGGTCAGGTTGCTGCAAAAGATGTTCGCCTTTATTGGTGTGGATGATACGTTTGTCCCCAATATAGCCGTCCACCACAATATTGGCGGGCAGCCGAGAAACCGGATTTTGTATAATTTGATGACGCGAGCCAACCCCCTGAAGGCAATCGTTAAGACCATCTTGCCAGAAAAGAAACGCAAACAGGTACGGGATACTATTCACGACTGGAATGTGGTGAAGCCTCCGTTTGATCCGGCGCTGCGCCAGCAATTGAACGCCACTTACCGTGAAGATATGTTCCGCTTACAGGCTTTGATCGGACGCGATTTGAGCCATTGGCTGGCTTGAATCTGCTAACGTAAGCATCAGTTTCCCTGGAGACCTGACAGGTTTTCAGCCATTGCGCCTCCAGTTGAACTGGTTAAAAACCTGTCAGGTCTGAGCGGTTACCCAACATAGTGTGTACAGAGTCAATGTTTCGGTAGGTAACGGCCGTTGCGCCGCCACTTCAATCTGATACCCATGCTGCCGGAAGAGATTGAGAAAGTACGTCTCATCTCCTTCTGAGGAGAGCAGAAGTAACACCTGGCCGTCAGGCTTGAGGTGATGGTGTAGATGTTCCCCAAACCGTTCAATCACATCGTTAGCGCGAAAGGC
>JAWOIM010000681.1:0-7151 GCA_046484685.1 Chloroflexota bacterium
GGCCAGGTCGGCGTCGCGGGCGGGGTAGGCCAGAGTCAGCCGTTCGCTCTGACTGACGCGCCACTCCCCCCAAAAGTCGGCCGGAAAGGGGGTCAGCAGCCAGCGGTTGTCACCGCGCCGGTAGTACCAGGTTTGTTCAAGCTGGATGGCCGTAGAAATTTCACTGAACCAGTGGGAGCGGTAGGTTAAGGATTGGGTCAGTTCGGCTTGGTTGAGATCGGCGTTGATGATTGTTTGGAAAGCGGCCGTTTGGCTGGCAGCGGCCACATAAGCCAGGCCAAAGGGCTGCCGGTCAAACAGGTGGCCTTCTTGCAGGAGCAGGCGCTGCCCTTCGACCCAGCCCCGGTCGCGCCCGGAGAGAATCGATTGCAGCAGTTCCCAATCGCCCCGTGCCTGGGCGGTGGTAAGGAGGGTGTGGCTGGTGGCGATATCGGCCGTTATGTCTTCGTCCACCTGGGCCAGATAGGTGATCACCTGCCGGTAAGAAAGGCCCAATCCAACCAGCAGTAAGGCCGCCAGCAGCAGCCAGAACGGCCAATGCCGGGCGGGTTTAGCCTGTGTTGGGGGCGTGGGCGGGGCCTCGTCCCAGTGCTCTTCCTCTGTGCGCCAGTCGAGCATAGTTGCAGGGTTGCAAAGTTGCAAGGTTGCAAGATTGCAAGGTAGTACAGTCAATAACCGGATTGTTGCCTGGACATTGTTATGAGACCAGCAATGATGGTTCTCAATGAATATAGTCAGGGACTTGCTCTAGCTACTCGCTGTAATTGGTTATACTCATGTCAACTCCGTGTGCAGAGGTGGAACTTTGCAACTCTGCCACTCTGCTACCGTGCCACTCTGCTACTGTGACCACTGGCTGTGGATGCAGTTTGATAGGTCGTAAGGGGCCAGGTGAACCAGATCAAAGGCGGGCGGGTTAGTGAGCAGAAGGCCGAAAGGGTAGGTAATGGCCAACCAGTTGCCATCGGCCGACCAGGTGGGAGCAGGGGCAGCGGTGGCGGAGGTAAAGGGCCAGGTGATATATGCGGGCGAAGGTGCATATGTTGGCCGGTCGAACATCATCACAATTTGATTCATCGCGCTCAGTGGCGTATAAACAATGGCGCGACTGCCCTCTGAATTGATCTGGCCTAGCAAGGGGGCCCCACTGGATAGGGGGGGTAAGGGTATGGTCTCAATATCGGTTAAATCGGCCGTTAATTGCAGCCAAAAAAGGTAATATTGCTCATAACTAACGCCAGACCCTATCTGGTCGCGCACCCAGGGTTTGGCAGCCACCAACAAAAGGCGATCAGGGCCGTCCTGGCTGACGGTCAATTGAATGGGTTGAACTGGTCGCAGCGGGTCCCGTTCATCGGGCAGCATGTTGGTCAATTGATTAGACTCTATTGTCAGCAACTGCCTGCTGGCTGTTGTGCTGTCGCCAAAAGGTTGGTTATCGCCTGCGGACTGGCTTCCGGCCAGGGCGTGGATAGCGAATTGGACGGTATCCTCATCGGTCAGGAAGGGGTAAGCAAAATGCGCGTCATCTAACCAGATAGGAGTTAGCCGGTCGAAGTGGTCGGCCAGATAGACCTGTATGTTAGCCTCGGCATCTCCCAGGTAAAGGCCAGGCGTTTCACTCTGACCTTCACTCACGCTGATAAGGCTGTAACGGCCGTTTGGCGACCAATGGACTTCTCCGGGAATACGCTCGGCCAGGCAGCCGGTCTCATCACAAATGTCGCGATCCAGCAAATAGTAATAGGTAAACTGCTGGCTGCGCAAGAGGCGTTTCCAGGTAAGGTTGAGTAAACGGCCGTCTGGTGTGGTCGTCACCTGTAATGTACCAAAACCAAAGTTGAAGGGTAACCCACCGCCCCACTCGATAGGATAGAGCCAATCGGTAGTGGCTAAATAGGTGGTATCTGACGATCTCAGTAGATAAAAATCAGTATGGTCGGTAGGGATTACCTCCTGGATGATCGGCGGCTGCCGGCCCGCCTCGATCAGGGCAGCGGGCAGCGGAGGTAAAACATGTTCTTGCCAGGTGCGGCTGAGCGGATCGTAACTGATACGGACGGCCGAATTATTGGGTGTGCAGGTAATGGTAAGTAAGCCGGTTGGTTGGGGCTGGTCTGTGTCTTGGCTGCTCACATGGTCAGCCAGCAAGAGCAGTAACTGTTCTTCCGTTTGGGCAGCAATGGGACTAACAGCATTATGCCAATCAAGCAGCGCATCAAAGCCAATCAACGCATTTTGCAGCGTGGCTGCCGTTTGGTCGTGGCCTCTTAGCAAATAGTCGGCCAGGATATAGGCTATCTGTGAATTATCTGGTATAGGCTCTGACTCTAGTGAATCCATGTCCAGAAAAGGGAGCCAGCCGTGAGGAGCGGTGTTACCCCAAATGATATTCAGTTGGTCTTGCTGGTGTAGGCTGCTTTGAATGAGTTGAGGCTCAAGGGCTGTTTCGACTAAAGGCCAATCAAACAATCCAAGCTCCGCCAGTTGGTAGTGAAGGAGTGCTTCGTAAATCTGGACATGTTGGCAGCAAGTATAGTCACTTTGCCGAGTAATAATTGCGCTGCTGAGGTAACGGCCGTAGGCCAGCCACAAAAATTCATACCCTTCCGCATTTCGGGGCACGCCCATGAGTGTAGGCGTGGGTAACAAAATCGGTTCATCAGGGCTGATTATAGCCTGCGACAGGCTTTGGCCGAGGGTAGCGGGATCGGTAACAAATTCGACCCGAAAAGCGTGGCAGTAAAAGCCAGGCAAACGGCAGGTATTGGCCATGAGGGCGCTTAAATTAGAAAAAAGCTGCTCCACTATCTCATGATCACGTTCGGGGTAGCTAAGATGCAAGGTATCACTTCTAACCTCTAGGGTTTCGCCCCAAAAATCGGGTTCAGGCGGGGCATAGAGCCAGCGGTCGGGGCCAAGACGGTAGACGGCTGAATGCTGCAAACGAATCGTCTTAACCTGCTGGTCGATGATGCTCCAAAACTGGTAGGGTTCAACGGCCGTTACCTCCGCCGCCAGCAGGTCAGGTGACAGGATTACCTCTGTTACCGGGTCACCTGTAACCAGTTCCGGTTGGTGGGTCAAACCCCAGGTAGGACGGTCCAATAGCTGCCCATCGCGGACCAAACGTTCCTGCGCCCCGGCCCAACTTTCATCCCGGCCGGACAGAAGCAAATTAAAGAGATCGGTATCCTGGCGTTGTGCAGTCTGGCGCAGCAGGCCATACGCCTGGCGCAAATCGGCCTCCGTTTCGCCGGTGGCCGTCTCTATCCGCTCCTGCAAAAAGCCGGCGGCATACCAACCCCCACCACCCAACAGCAAAACAAGCAATAACCACAAAAAACGACGCGGCCAAGGGGAAACGGCCGTTTGGGGCTGCGGCTGCTCATTCCAGGTTTGGTCTTCTTCGGTCTGCCAATCAAGCATAGTGGCGAAGTGGCGCAGTGGCGAAGTAGCGGGGTTGTTGGTGCTACTCGGCGACTTTTGCCGATAGATTATTGTTAGATTTTGTTACGGCTTATTTTTATGGCTGTATTGTTGTTTGGCCATGGTAATCAGTCCGGCAATAATGGTTATAAGTAAGTGACTGCGGTGGTCAATGACGCCTGCGTGTAAAATCTGTCTGCTACGATAATACCACCCTTTCGATTCACGAGCCGATCCCAGGGCTATTTTCAAAAAACGGCCGTAATCCCGGCCGAAACCCTCTTCCATGTTAGCCGGTATAGAACCAACACTACGAATCAACTGCCAGGCAAGCGGGCGGCCCAAGGGGTGTGCCAATAGTTTTTCACAATCAAACCAGGCCAGATCAGAAACAAACAATGCCTTACGATAGACCTCCATATCCCATAACCCATCCTGTTTCATGTAATCCGGAACCTGCTCCAACCACTCACTATAATTCATCACACCCATACCACCCACTCCGCAACTCCGCTACTCCGCCACCTCGCCCCCATACAAATAAGTATATATCACAAATCCACTATAAATGCGCTCAATATAGAGGGTGGTTTCGGCAAAATTAACCGTTTCCACATATTCATCATGATCGCCGCCGGCCGCCTGGTACCAGCGAGCGGCGTTGCCCGGCCCGGCGTTGTAGGCGGCCAGCGCGGCGTGGACATGGCCGTCAAAATTTTGTAACTGCTGATCGAGGTAATAGGAGCCAAATTCCAGCCCCACGTAAGGGCGATAGAGGTCTTCGTTACGATAGTTGGGCCAGTTGAGCCGGTTGGCAATCCAGGCCCCGGTATCGGGGATAACCTGGCTGAGACCCTGAGCGGCCGCATGGGAACGGGCAAAGCTTTCGAACAGGCTCTCCTGGCGCACCAGAGCAAATTGCAGACGGGGATCAAAGCCGTAGCGCTCGGCCAGGGGCATGATCAGGTCAGCATAATAAACAGGGTAAAGGAGACGGCCGATAAAAACAGGCGCTTCAAATACGGTGTGACCGGTCTGGCCGAGCAGGCTGGTTGCCGCCAGGATGGAGGAGCGGTACAGTCCCAGATCGCGGAAGAAGAGGGCCAGTTGGTAACTGTGCAGAGCATGGCCGCTCTGCGCCTGGCGCACGCCTTCCAACTCTCGTTTGGCTTCTTCAAACAAGCCCATCTGCCACAACTGTTGGCCCACAATGAGCCGGTTGTCCTGACGCAAGGTGGATGACAAGTCGGAAACGGCCGTATCACTGCCCAATTCCAACTGCTGCCGCAGCCAGGTTTCGGCTGCGGCCTGCCCCTCGTCGGGCGCGGCGGGCAGCGTGAAGGGGGCGTCGCTGTGGAAAGGGGTCACGTCGTTAATCAGATCGCGGGCACGCAGGGCGTAGTAGCCTGCGCTGCGGCTGCTGGTGGCCCACTGCTCAACCGCCTGGGGCAGCGTGGCTGCATCAGCTGAACTAACAGGACCGCCCACCTGTCCCGTAAATTGGTCGGGGTTCACCGTGCGCAGCAGCCAGACGAGGGCGGCTGCGCTTTCGTCCCGGTTGGGGTAGGTTTGCGTGAGGCGAATCCAGGTGGCCACGGCCGTTTCCGTCTGCCCCAGTTCTAACTGTAAGAACCCGGCGCGGAAGAGGGCCTGGGGAGCATCATCGTGCCAACTGTAATTGTCGGCCAGGAAGAGATAGCGGGTAACGGCCGTTTCTGTTTCCCCTTCTCGCTCGGTCAAAACGGCCGCCCACCAGGCACAAAAGGCCGCATCCGGCCCGTCAGGGAACTGCTCCAGATAGCTCAGATAAGCGGCAATGGCCTGCTGTGGCTGGCCGGCCCGGGCCAACATGCGCCCCCGCTCCATCGTAGCCTGGGGAGCCACGGCCAGAGCGTACCGATCCAGTTCGGCCAACGCTGCTTCCAGGTTGCCCAATCCCTCATAGGACCAGGCGCGGTAAAGATGGGTGTCGGCCCGGTAAGTTTCCGGGTTGGCCTCCATGTAGCGGCCAAAGGCGGCCACGGCCGGTTCGTAGACGGTGGCGTAATAGTTAACCAATCCTCGCTGGAACTCATCGACCGGCTGGTCATTGTTGACCAGTTCCACCAGCCCCAAATAACTTTCATAGGCGCGAGGGTAGGTTTGTACTCCTTCCAGGTAGCGAGCGTAGGCGGCCTCACTGCTGCCGCGAAGCTGCTCGGCCGCGCCGGCCAGGTAGGTCATGCGCCCTTTGGTCGCTTCCGTCTGGGCCAGGTCGCGGATAGCATCATATTGGGCAATGGCGGCCTCATAACTGCGGTCGGCCAGGTAAAACTCAACCAGTTCCTGTCGGATTTCGATCTGAGTCAGGTAATGGGCGGGGGCATCGAGGGCCGCTTCGTAGGCACGGCGGGCAGCCTCCCGGTTGCCCTGGGCCAGATGGACGGTAGCCATATAGGGGCGGACGTAAGCGGCCGTTTCGGGATGGCTCTCTAAATAGCGCTCGTAAGCGGCCAGGGCGGCCTCATGCTCGCCCAACTGCTGGTGGGCCTGCGCCAGGTAAAAATGAGTGACGGCCGGTGCCTGGGTGGGGGCCAGATCGAGCAGTTGGGTAAAGGTACTCACCGCGCTGGTCTGGCTGCCGCTGCGCTGGTAGGCGACCCCCAGGTGGTAGAGGGCTTCCTGGATTTGGGCCGGGCTGAGGCTTTCAGGCTGGTTGAGAACGGCCGTGTAGTGGCTGATGGCTACCTGTTCATTACCGGCATCGAGCGCGGCGCGGCCCAGCGTTAGCCGTTCAACGGGTTGGGGCGTGGGGGATGGGGTGGCCGTTATACCGGGTGTAGGGGTAGGTTGGGCCGTCTGCTGACCGGGAGCAGGGTCAGAACGGCCGTTGTTCCCCTCTCCATCTTCCGTTGTGACCGGACCGGCTTCCTGACTATCTGCCGGGGACGTTCCCGGTGAGACCGGCGGCGCAGGCGGCAAGGCCCCACCGGCCAGCGTTGGCGTGGGTTGCAAAGTAGGGGTTGGCTCTACCACAGCTACCGATTCAAAGGGGGATCGCCCCTGATCGCAGGCAGCCAGCAGCAGGACGAGAAGCAGCAGACTCAGTTTTTGAGCAAATTTTAGCAATATAGTTCTCCCTGATAGGTAATGGGTGAAACATAACAGGCGAAAACGCTCACACATCACGTTTCACGCTTCACGCATCACGTTTCACGCTTCACGCCTCACGCTTCACGCCTCACGCTTCACGTTTCACGTTCTACTCTACCACCCATCTGGCTGCTGTGCTGGATGATCTTCCTTCGTTATCCCTACAATAAGGCCGGTTGGTTAACTGTATTGTAATGGCTTGTGGGGCTGGGTACAAATGGACTAATCAAGTGCCTTGGTTGGCCAATATCCCGGCGAAAGTGTGCCCCCTCAAAATGGATCTCACCAACTGCCTGGTAAACACGCTGCAGCGCCTGCGGTAGATCGAGGGCCACAGCCGTTACCCCTAACACCCGTCCCCGTGTTGTCACCAGTTGCTTGCCGGCCGTAACGGCCGTTCCGTGATGAAAGATAGCCACATCCGGCAGCGCAGCGGCAGCCGTCAGACCCGTAATGGGCAGACCTAGCGGGAAGTTTTCAGCCGGATAGTGGGCAGAGGCCATGACCACAGCCGCCGCTGCACCAGGCCGCAAACACACCTGCTGGGGAGACAAACGGCCTTCGATACAGGCCAGCATCACCTCCACCAA
>JAWOIM010000749.1:0-4797 GCA_046484685.1 Chloroflexota bacterium
CTCCAAGGGATGCTCGGGGACATGGCCGACTTCTATGATGAGCGTGTTCGTGGTAAAATCGATACGCTGGTGTCCCTGATCGAGCCGGTGGTCATCATCCTCATGGGGTTGGTGGTGGCGGGAATGCTCTTGGCGGTGTACATTCCCATCTTCAACGTCATCCAGATCGCCCCGCGTGGACCTGGGGGCCAATCTGGCCTATATCAATGAGGTGTTTGAGCCGTTAACGGCCGTATTCAACGCCACCAAACAAATCGAGGGCCTCACCCCCGCCCACCTCTCACCGCGCCAGTACGCCCTTATGTCCCCCTGGATGCTGGCCTACCGCGCCAATGAAGAGGCGTTTGCCCAGATTGACGAGCAGGTCAACCAGTTCCTCAACCATTGGTTCGCCATCGTGGAGGCGGGCATTTCGGCCGAGACGCTGGACAGTCTGGACAACACCAACTTCGCCACCCGCGACCAACGCAACCGCGCCGCCATCTTCGATCCAGAGGTTGATCCCGTCTGGAGTCAGGTGGAGCGGCTCATTGGGGCTGAAATGGGCGAAAAACTACGAGAGATGCTGCGGGGATGATTTACCACAGAGAACACGGAAGACACGGAGCAGAAGAGAGAAAAGCTCTGTGTTCTCTGTGCTCTCCGTGGTGAAAAATTATGCGGAGCTAAACGCAATTAGAGGGCAACGGCCAGCAAAGCTTCGGCTTCGAGAGGTACGGCAATCATGACAAAATAAGCTGCCGGATAGAGGTAATCTTCACCCGTTTCATCAACGATGCGGATGTAATTACTTCTAGCGGCCGATTCATCAGGCAAAACTTTGTAGACCATTCTAACTTTCAGGTCATCTTCGTAACCGTTATTCTTAATACAGATGGCAAAACTAGAATCGTTAATCATGTCTAATCCAAAAATCGCTTTATTTTCATTCGTCTTTTACCAATGCCATGCGCTTCATACCAATGGATTTCTGCCCGTCTTACAGAACCGTCTATCAGGCTTACCGAAGCAAAACCTTTCAGTTTGCGCCAACGACCCTGACCATAACGGCGCTGCAATTCCGGCAATTGGCGAATCGAGCGGCCAACGGCCATGACTTCTATGTCTGCAATTTTGCCAATAACTTCAAAATCCATACTAAATCATAGCAGTTCAAGTCACAAAACTCAAGTGACACCAAGAGCAGCTACGCAATACGGAATACGAAATACGCAAAGGACAACTTATGACACACCAATCAACCAACCAACCCTCCCAATGGCAGCAAAGCATTGAAGGCGAATGGCACGGCATCCCCTCGATTTTTGACGCGCAGGGCAACCATGTGGGCTATAACAAGGTATACCGGTCGAGTGTGTTTGCCAACGGCCGTACCACCTACTGCATGGACACCCGCCTGGACGCCGTCGGGCCGCTGCGGTCCCGTTACGAAGCCACCGAGTTCGCTTTTGGTGTGCAGGACAGCGACCAGGACCGCATCTACCTGGGGCCGGACTTTATCGGTGCGGGCCATCCCTACGGCCGGCTGGTAGACGCCCATTATTACTCCCCCGCCTGGCGCAGCGACCTGCGCACGATGGTCCACATCCTGCCCGACGGCCAGACCCAGGTCTACTCCTCGCTGCTCTACGACGGGCCGACCATCAGCGGCGTCTTTAACGGCCTCTACCGGGTGGCCTACGATTACCACACCAACCCGGAAACGAAAGTAACTATTGACGCCTTCGTCGAGAGCGAGCGGGCCGACGGTAAAAAATCTCACGTCTTGCCCAACAAACAAAGCGGCCGCTGGACAGGCGAGATGCAGGTCTTTGACGCCGGGCAGCAGCCGGTAGGTGTTAACCAGGTCCTTATAGAGTACCGTCCGTTCGACCTGGTGCGGGCCGAAATGAAAGTCACCATCAGCGGCGTCATGGAGCGGCAGTACACCTTTGCCCGCACCCGGCACGGCAGCCAGCACACTTTTGACGGGCCGGACGTTTATGGCAATGGGCTGGGCTACGGCCGTGCCCTCTACACCAGCCAACATTTCTACGGCCAATCGCTCAAAATTCGGGGCCGTGAATTCATCATCGACGACACCCACACCCTCAGCGCCGTCTGGCATTTCCTCGCCTCTGACAAGTCCCAATACATGACCTTCGGCGTCTTGACCTGGGAGGTAGGGGATGAGGTGATCACGGCAGCTTATTGATTTTTACCACGGAGCGCACAGAGGGCACAGAGATATGTTCTTTTTACCAAGAGCCGTCCTTTTCACAAGCGGGATGAACGCTGATACAAAACTCTGTGTTCTCCGTGCCCTCTGTGGTGAGGTTTTCCATAATGACAATTGATTCCAACCAATTCAAACAAGCCATGTCCCAATTCGCCAGCGGCGTGACGGTGGTGACGACCGTCCATCAGGGGCAGCCGATTGGCATTACGGCCAGTTCCTTTAGCAGCCTGAGCCTGGAACCGCCGCTGGTGCTGGTCAGCTTGAGCAAGCGGCTCTTTACCCACCGGGTCATTGAGGAGAGCGGCGTCTTTGCCGTCAGCGTCCTCAGCTCCTACCAGCAGGAGTTAGGCATGCGCTTCGCCGGCATGATGCCCAACATCAAAGACCGCTTTGCCGGGCTGGATACAATAACGGCCGTTACCGGCTGCCCCATTTTGCCCGACTGCCTGGCCTGGGTAGACTGCACCGTCTGGGCCAGCTACGACGGCGGCGACCACACCATTTTTGTGGGGCAGGTGCAGGACGTCGATACGGGCGAGGGCGACATGCCCCTGCTTTACCACAACCGGCTGTGGCGGCGCAGCGAGTCGCTGACCAAGCCGACCATTCCCCCCGGTGCCACCCTCATCGAAGTCGGCCCCCGCGACGGCTGGCAGACGCAGGAGAAATTTATCCCCACCGCATTGAAGGTAGACATCATTCACAAGCTGGCCGAGGCCGGACTGAAACGGATTCAAGTTACCTCTTTCGTTCATCCTAAGCTGGTGCCGCAGATGGCCGACGCCGAAGCGGTCTGCGCCCAACTGACCCGGCTGGAGGGGGTAGTCTACAACGGGCTGGTTTTGAATATGAAGGGGCTGGAACGCGCCCACGCCGCCGGTTTGAGCCACGTCGATATGGGCGTACCTGCCAGCGAAACGCTGAGCCAGAAAAACGCCAACTGCTCCATTGAAGAAGGCATGGCCCGCATGGAGCAAATGGTCGCCTTTGCCCACGAGCAGGGCATGACGGTGCGCGGCGGCGTGCAAACGGCCTTTGGCTGCGTCTATGAAGGGGCCATTGAGCGAGGTAAAGTGGTTCATCTGGCCCGCCGCTTCCTGGCAATGGGTGTGGACGAACTGTCGCTGGCCGATTCGGCCGGCTTGGGCAACCCCAATCAGGTGCGGCGGCTGGTGCAGGAGATACGGCCGTTAACCGGCGACACCCCCCTCGTTCTTCATCTGCACGACACGCGCGGCATGGGGTTGGCCAACTGCCTCTCTGCCCTCAAGAGCGGCATCACCCACTTTGACACCTCCTTTGGCGGATTGGGCGGCTGCCCCTTCATCGTGGGGGCCAAAGGCAACATCGCTACCGAAGATACGGCCCACATGCTGCACGAAATGGGGATCAGCACCGGGGTGGATCTGGCGCCAGTAACGGCCGTTTCCCGCCATATGGCCGGCTTTTTGGGGCAGGAATTACCCGGGAAAATCTATCAATTGGACGGATGAACCACAGAGGGCACAGAGATCACAGAGAAAAACTCTGTGCTCTCTGTGTTCTCCGTGGTGAAAATTCACATGAACCAGACAATTGCCGAAAAAATTATCTCGCAGCACGTTGGCCGGCCGGTTTGTGCCGGGGAGGTGGTCATTGTGCCGGTCGATGGGGCGATGGCCACCGACACGACCGCGCCGCTGGCCATTCGTGCTTTCCGCGAGATGGGCGGGACGCGGCTGTGGGACCCGGCGCGGGTGTCGCTGGTCATTGACCACGCCGCGCCGGCCCCTAACGAGCGCATCGCCAATTTGCACAAGATGATGCGCGACTTTGCCGCCGCTATGGGCTGCCGTCTCTACGACGTGGGCGAGGGTATCTGCCACCAACTGATGGTGGAAAACGACCACGTGCGCCCCGGCGATATTTTCCTGGGGGCCGATTCCCACACGCCGACGTATGGGGCACTGGGCGCATTTGCCGTGGGCGTTGGCTCGACCGACCTGGCGGCCACCTGGCTAACGGGTAAGACGTGGCTGAAAGTGCCTCGGTCGATCCAGGTGGTTCTAAACGGCCGTTTACCTCTGGGCGTCACGGCCAAAGATCTGATTTTGCACCTGGTGGGGCAGTTGGGCATTGCCGGGGCCACTTACGAGGCGGTGGAGTTTACGGGAACGGCCGTACACGCCCTCACCCTGGCCAGCCGCATGACCCTGGCCAACATGGTGGCCGAAATAGGGGCCAAAACGGCGCTGGTGGATATGGCCGGTCTCTCCCTACCTTATGCCTTTGCGCCCGCCCTGCCCGACCCTGACGCTTCATACCGCACGGTTGTCGAGCTGGACGTGACGACGCTGCGCCCCCAGATTGCCATCCCCCATTCACCCGACAACGTGGTAGACATTGACCAGGTGCTTGGGCGCAAAATTGACGCCGCCTTTATCGGTTCCTGCACCAACAGCCGCCTGGAAGATTTGCAGGCGGCGGCGGCGGTGTTAAACGGCCGTTCGCTGGCCCCCCACACGCGTTTGATCATTGCCACGGCCTCCAAACGGGTCTTTAACGAGGCCCTGCAAGACGGCACGATTGCCACCCTGGCG
>JAWOIM010000783.1:0-8254 GCA_046484685.1 Chloroflexota bacterium
TTCAACCACGTCGATGAGATCGCCAGCCTGGTACAGCAGTTGGAGCAGCACTACCTGCGCAACAGCGACCCCCATATCCGTTTTGCGCTGCTCAGCGACTTCACCGATGCCGCAGAGAAGCAGATGGAAGGCGACGACGATTTGCTCCAACGCGCCCAAGCGGGCATCCAGGCGCTTAATGAACGCTACGACGGGGAACCCTTCTACCTGTTTCACCGCGAGCGGTTGTGGAATGCGCAAGAAGCGGTGTGGATGGGTTGGGAACGCAAGCGGGGCAAACTGGAGGAGTTTAACCAACTGCTGCTGCAAAAAGGCGAGACCTCCTTCGTGGTGCAAATGGGCGACCTGCCCCCTTTGTCCCAGATTCGTTACGTGATCACGCTCGACGCCGACACAATCCTGCCGCGCGCAGCCGCCTGGCGGCTGATCGGCACGCTGGCCCATCCCCTCAACCAGGCGCAATTCGCTCCAGAGAGCGGCCGGGTTAGCGCCGGCTACACGGTGCTGCAGCCGCGTGCCGAACTCAAGCCGCCCAGCGTCGAGCCATCCCGTTTCATGCGTATTTTTGGTGGCAACAGCGGCATTGACCTCTACACCCACGCCGTTTCCGACGTCTACCAGGATTTATTTGGCGAAGGTATTTACGTGGGCAAAGGCATCTACGACGTGGCCGCCTTTAGTCGCAGCCTGGAAGGGCGCGTGCCGGAAAATAGTTTGCTCAGTCACGATCTGTTTGAGGGCATTCACGGTCGTGTAGGGCTGGTCACCGACATTACGCTGTACGAGGATTTCCCCGACAGCTACCTGGGTGACGCTGCCCGTCAGCACCGCTGGATTCGGGGCGATTGGCAACTGCTGCCCTGGCTGCTGCCCCGTGTGCCGGGAAATGAATCAGGCACCATTGCCAACCCGCTTACCCCCATCAGCTATTGGAAAGTGGTGGATAATCTGCGCCGCAGCCTGATTCCGCCCACGCTGCTGGCGCTGCTCATTGCCGCCTGGTTGTGGCTGCCCGGTTCAGCACTGGTCTGGACACTGCTGGCGGTTTTGACACAAGCCGGCGTATTGATCGGCCACACGTTGAGTACGTTTTTTCGGCGTCGCCAAAACGGAGACCGATCCGCCGCTCTTTTTCAGGAACTGCGTCAGCAGGCGGTACGCTGGGCGTTGTCACTCGTCTTTTTGCCCTACGAGGCGCTAATCAACCTGGACGCCATTCTGACGACGCTGGTACGCCTGTTCATCACCGGCAAACGGCGGCTCGAATGGACGACGGCGGCACACACTATGCGTCTATTCGGTCGCCGGCACAAACTGTTTCTTATCTGGCGGCGCATGGCCAGCGCCGCGCTGCTGGCCTTGGCCCTGGCAGTTCTGGTGGTGCTGCTCAATCCGCGGGCGCTGCCGGTGGCCTTGCCCTTCCTGCTGGTCTGGTTCCTCTCCCCTCAAATTGCGGTGTGGCTCGGCCGTTCCGTCAAGCGGCAATCAAAACCGCTTACCGCCGAGCAGCAGCGTGAATTACGCCGCCTGGCCCGCAGCTCCTGGCTCTACTTTGAACATTTTATCGGGCCGGAAGACCATTGGCTGCCCCCGGACCATTTCCAGGAAGAGCCGCGCGGCCTGGTTGCCCATCGCACGTCGCCTACAAACATCGGCCTTATGCTGCTTTCTACGCTGGCCGCCTACGATTTTGGCTACATCGGTGTATGGGAGTTGGCACTGCGTCTGCAAAACAGCCTGCAATCGATGGCAAAGCTGGAAATGTACGCCGGCCATATCCTCAACTGGTACGATACGCAGACCCGCGAGCCGCTGCCGCCGCGTTACGTCTCTACCGTGGACAGCGGCAACCTGGCATGCTGCTTGTGGACGCTGCGTCAGGCTTGCCTGGACATCGAGCAGAGCCAGTGGCCGGGCTGGCAGCGCTGGCAGGGGATACTGGACACAGTTGATATGCTCGCCGCATCGCTGCCGACCGGTACGCTGCAAGCTGAACTGCGCCAGTTGCGGCAGCGCATTCTGGATACGCGCCACGCTCCCGACCAGTGGCCTGGGCTGCAGCAGCAGATCCTTGAAGAAACCTGGCCCCAATTTGAGCAACAGTTAAGCGCCTTTGTGGAAAGCCAGCCGTTGGCCGCCGAAGATCTGCGCCTCATCCGCCTCTGGATAGAACGTCTGGGCTATCATCTTACAGATATGCAAAGCCGCCTGGGAATGCTCATGCCCTGGCTGCTCTATAGCTATAACCGACCGGCCCTTTTTCAAGAGGCTGCTGACGGGACGCCGCTGGCTGTGGCCTGGCAGGCGCTGCTGGAAGGTCTCCCTCTTCAGGCTCGTCCCGGT
Organism: Chloroflexota bacterium; assembly: GCA_046484685.1. Lineage (GTDB taxonomy): Bacteria > Chloroflexota > Anaerolineae > Promineifilales > Promineifilaceae > SLGK01. Next base: position 2,344 of record JAWOIM010000783.1, read on the forward strand.
GACATTGTGGCAATTTGCGAAAATGCCCAGGCCAAACTGGCCAACTTAGACCAGGAATTAGACGCCGTTTCTGCGCCTGCAGACGAAATCACCACGGCCCGACAATGGTGCCGCGACCTGGACAAAGATCTGACGCTGGCGGCAGCGGCCGTTGTCCAACTACTGACCACCTACCGCGAGATCGGTCAGGAGCTTGACAGGCTGGTAGACGAGATGGATTTTGGCTTTCTCTATGATAAGCAGCGCCATGTCTTCCGCATCGGTTACAATGTGGACGCTGAAAAAGCCGATCCAAACTATTACGATCTGCTGGCCTCGGAAGCGCGGGCTGCCAGCCTGCTGGCTATTGCCAAAGGGGATGTGCCGGCGCGCCATTGGCTGCACCTGGGTCGCCCCTTGACAGCAGTCAACGGCCATGCCAGTCTGATTTCGTGGAGCGCCACCATGTTTGAGTATCTGATGCCTGCATTATGGACGCGCCACTATCCCCACACCCTCCTGGAAAGCAGCCTCCACGCCGCCGTCACACGCCAGATCGCCTATGTTCAGGACAAAGATAAGGTACCGTGGGGCATATCTGAATCCGGCTACTACCGTTTTGACGCCAATATGAATTATCAATACCGGGCTTTTGGCGTGCCGGGGCTGGGATTCAAGCGTGGTCTCGAAGATGATCTGGTGATTTCACCCTATGCCTCGCTGCTGGCTTTGTCGCTGCGCCCCCAAGCCGTACTCGAAAACATGGAGCGTTTGCGCGACCTGGGCATGATGGGTGTCTATGGCTTCTATGAAGCTGCCGATTACACAACCGCTCGCCTGGGGTTGGATCAGGAATACGGCATCGTGCGCTCTTATATGGTCCACCACCAGGGCATGATTCTGTTAGCCCTGGTCAATGCGCTGGATAATGATCTGATGGTGCGCCGCTTCCATGCCGATCCGCGCATCCAGAGCGTGGAGCTGCTGCTGCAAGAGAAGATTCCGCAGGCCGCGCCGCTGGAGGAAATGCCTGGTGAAGAGCCGGCCCTGGTGCGCGTCACCAAAGCGGAGGTAACGGCCTCTCCCTGGCCGGTCCCCGTGCAGACGCCCTTCCCCCAGACACATTATTTGGGAAACGGCCGTTATGGTCTCCTTATCACCAACGCCGGCGGCGGCTTTGAGCGCTGGCAAGATGTTGACCTGACCCGCTGGCGGGCCGATACCACCTGCGACGATTGGGGCACCTGGATTTACGTGCAAGACCTGGACAATGGCGATTTGTGGTCGGTCGGCGCTCAGCCCATCAGCAGCCGCACCGCTCAACATGACGTCACCTTTGCGCCCCACAAAGTGGATTTCCAATATACCGGCGAGGCCATCAACAGCCACATGGAGATTATTGTGGCCCCCGGCGACGACGTTGCCATCCGGCGCGTGCGATTGACCAACAAAAGCGATGAAACACACCGGCTGCAGTTGGTCAGCTATGGCGAAATTGTCTTGGGCCAGCAGGCCGGCGACCGGCGCCATCCTGCCTTCAACAAGCTGTTTATCAGCAGCAGCTATCTGCCGGAGCAAAATGCGCTGCTTTTTACCCGCCGCCCACGTTCCAACCAGGAAAGCCCGCCCTTCATGGTTCACGCCCTGGTTGTGGAGGCCACGCTGGCAGAGGAGCAAACGCTCACTCGCGTCTACGAAACAGACCGCGCCCATTTTCTGGGTCGTGGCGGCGGGCTGCGCTCGCCTGCCGCCCTCAACGGCGCCGGTCTCAGTGGCGCTACCGGCAACGTGCTCGACCCAATCATGTCGCTGGCCCAGGAAATCGAGCTGGCACCCCACGCCAGCGCCGACGTCGTCTTTCTAACGCTGGCCGCCGACAGTCGCGAGGCGGCGCTGGATCTGCTCGCCCGCTACCAAAAATGGAGCGCTATCGAAGACGCCTTCCGGCAGGCCGAAGCGCGCAGCCTGCTTGAACTGCGCGACCTGGAGCTTGAAACGGAAATGTTAGCGCCTATACAACGGTTATTGGGGCTGCTAATTTTTCCCCACGCCGCTCTGCGGGCCAACCCGGAGATACTGGCCGCCAACAGGCAAGGCCAGGCCAACCTGTGGTCGCAGGCCATTTCCGGCGACTATCCTATCCTTGTCGTGCGGGTGCAGGCTGAAGAAGAACTGGTGCTGGCCCGTGAACTGCTCCAGGCGCACGCTTACTGGCGCAATCGCGGTCTGGAAATAGACCTGGTGTTAATGAACGAGCAGCCGGGCGGTTACAATGAAGATTTGCAAATGCAGTTGCGGCGGCTGGTAGAGCGTATGCGCAGCGACCACTGGCTCAGCCGGCGGGGGGGTATCTTCCTGGTGCAGAGCGATACCCTGAATGAAGGGGACCGCACGCTGCTGCTCACCGCAGCCCGCGCCATTTTAGACGGCCATAAAGGGTCTCTGGCCGAACAACTCCACAACGTTTTGCAGATGCCGCAAAGATTGCCTAAGTTTGTTCCCATCATGGATACCGAAGCGCAGCCTGAGGTGCCGCCGGTGACGCGGCCGGATGATTTGTTGTTCGACAACGGCTGGGGCGGCTTCACTCCCGACGGGCGCGAATACGTCATTTATTTGGAACCGGGCGCAACGACACCGGCCCCCTGGTCAAACGTGATGGCTAACCCCAACGGCGGCTGTCTGGTAACCGAAACGGGCGGCGGCTATACCTGGGCGGCCAACAGTGGCGAAAACCGGTTGACACCCTGGGGCAACGACCCGGTGCGCGACCAGCCGGGTGAGGTTGTTTATGTGCGGGATGAAGAAACGGCCGTTGTCTGGACCCCCACGCCCGCGCCACGCGGTGCCGATGCACCCTACCGCATCCATCACGGTCCCGGCTATACCACTTTCCACCACCACAGTCACGGTCTCAAACAGCGCCTGCGTCTCTTTACCGCCGCCGATGAGCCGGTTAAAATTGTCCAGCTTCAGCTTGAAAACAGCCACTCCCGCCCCCGCCGCCTGACGGTCACCTATTATGCCGAATGGGTTCTGGGAGTCAATCGAGATGAGATGCAGGCTTACGTGATCCCCAGCTATGAGCCAGAGTACCATGCCCTGCTGGCGCGCAATCCTTACAATGCCGAATTGGGGGAGCGTGTTGCTTTTCTGGCCGCCAGCAGAAAATTGCACGGCCTCACCGCCGATCGCAGCGAATTTTTAGGACGGCTGGGCGACGTGGCGCAGCCTGCCGGGCTGGGGCGTGTGGGGTTAGACGGTACCGTCCGGCCGGGCCTCGACCCATGTGCCGTGCTGCAACTGCACGTCAATCTGGAGCCGGGAGAAACCAAAATAGTCAGCTTTTACCTGGGCCAGGCGGCTGACGAGGAGGCGGCGCGGGCGCTGATCCAACGGCTGCAAGCGCCACAGCAGGTGGACGCTGCCTGGGACGCCGCCCGCGCCCGCTGGACAGATTTGTTAACGGCCGTTACCGTCAAAACACCCAATCCGGCGATGGACCTGCTGCTCAACGGCTGGCTGCTCTACCAAAATCTTTCCAGCCGCATCTGGGGTCGTTCCGCCTTTTACCAGTCCAGCGGCGCGTATGGTTTTCGCGACCAGTTGCAGGACGTGTTGGCCACGCTGCACGCCGCGCCGGAGATAGCGCGGCAGCACATCCTGCGTGCCGCACGCCACCAGTTTGAAGCCGGAGACGTCCTCCATTGGTGGCATCCGCCTTCGGGCCGAGGGGTGCGCAAGCGCATCACCGACAATCTGCTGTGGCTGCCCTATGTGGTGGCCCATTACGTACAAGCTACCGGCGACGCCGCGCTGCTGCAGGAAGAAGTCCCTTTCCGCCGGGGCCAACCGTTGCAGCCTGATGAACAAGAACGGTATGATCAGTATCCGCTAACCGAAGAGGGGTACACCATTTACGAACACTGCCTGCGGGCGCTGGCCAAAGGAGATACCGGCGTGCATGACCTACCTTTGATGGGCGGCGGCGACTGGAACGATGGCATGAATCGTGTCGGTATTGAAGGCCAGGGGGAGAGCGTCTGGTTGGGCTGGTTCCGCTATGCCACCCTGGCGGCCTTTATCCCCCTTTGTACCGCCCTGGAAGATGAAGAGCAAGCTGCCCGCTATCGCCGGGAAATGACAGCGTTGCAAAGTGCGCTGGAACAACACGCCTGGGACGGCGACTGGTATGTCCGCGCTTTCTACGACGATGGCACGCCTCTGGGTTCGGCCCAAAACAAGGAGTGCCGGATTGACGCCATTGCCCAGTCGTGGGCGGTCCTTTCCGGGGCGGCCAAAGCGGAACGGGCCAGGCGGGCGATGGCGGCGGTGGCCGAGAAGCTGGTGCGCGAAGAGGATCGGCTGCTGCTGCTCTTCACGCCGCCGCTGGACAAAACGCCCCGCGATCCGGGCTACATTAAGGGCTACCCGCCGGGCGTGCGGGAGAACGGGGGGCAGTATACGCACGCGGCGATCTGGACCATTTGGGCTTATGCCCAGTTGGGGGATGGTGAGCGGGCCGGCCGTCTGTTTGACCTGCTGAATCCGATCAATCACAGCAGGACGGCGGAGAAGGCGGGGCAGTACCGTGTAGAGCCATATGTGGTCGCGGCCGACGTATACGGCGCTGCGCCGCATACGGGGCGCGGCGGCTGGACCTGGTACACCGGCTCCGGCGGTTGGCTGTACCGGCTGGGGTTGGAGGGGTTATTGGGCTTGCGTAAAGTGGGACAGACGCTGCTGATAGAGCCATGTATCCCGCCGGATTGGGACGGGTATGAGGTGGTGTATCGGTACGGCCGTTCACCCTATCACATCCACGTCAAAAACCCGGCCGGCGTCCAACAGGGCGTGGCCGCAGAGGTGTGGCTGGATGGCGGGCGTCTGGCCGGTCCGGAAATCCCATTGCAGGATGATGGTCAAAGCCATCAGGTGGAGGTGCTGTTAGGTCCAAAATGAGGGGGCGAATGATGTATGCTTCTAATGGCTTGGCTCACCGGCGCGGAGCGTCAAATGCAGCCGATGTTGGGCAGCATACCGCCCTACTTAACGCAGGTTGTCACCCTGCCCTTTTTCCAGGTTAACAACCTGGGTTACAGGTTTTTACAATAACTCCAGGGCCAATCCTGCCAGTTTTCTACCAGGCCGGCCTTTACCGGATTTTCCAGGATATAACGCCGAATGCGCTGCAACTCCTGTTCATCCCGTACCACGTGGTCGTGACTTTCCGGCTGCCAAAAACGGCCGTTTCGCCCCAACACTTTATTCACCTCAAAGGCAGTATGCCGCCTGATTGAATGCATGATTGTTGACAAGGCAAAATATAATCCCGGTTCAGATTCCAGCGGCTTCCTCCACAAACGCCCGCTTTGAGACTGTTTTCAGCCCGGCAATATACTCCGCCTGTGACCAGCCGCATTCAATCGTCAACTGCTCCCAATTATCGATTGAAAACAGCGACCATAACAAATCTACCGCTTCCGGCGGAGTCCACACTGGCGCAAGGATGCCCTTATTATCCAGGGCGTCAATAATTGCCTGGCACGCCTCCCGCAGACACCCCATACAGTTCTCCCAGCCTGCCGCCATCGCCTCATCCGTATCACGGGCTTTCAGCATCACCTTAGCCAGTCCGTAAGTTTCCGGGATGTAATTGCCCCACACCTCAATGGCCGCGTCCAGCAACTCAAGCGCAGACGTGATTGTTTCCAGCTCTGCCATTCGGGCATTAAACCCCTTCACTTCGTCCACGTATTGCACGGTGGCTACAATGAGGTCTGTGCGCGAAGGAAAGTGCAGATAGACCGCCTGCCGCGAAATGCCTACCGCTTGGGCAATGTCACTCATATGCACATTTTGCCCCCGCTGATCTTCCATCAATTTCCAGGTTTCTGTAAGGATTTTAGTTCGGGTATCTAATTGATCGCTT
>JAWOIM010000798.1:0-2602 GCA_046484685.1 Chloroflexota bacterium
GGGGCAAAAACTGAGTTGCTTTCGAGAGCTATACGCAACAAAGGGCAAAAAGTTCCGCTCAGGGCAGAATGGGATGCTGGATAGCCACCAGGACCAGGTAGCCCAGGTAGGCAGCGTAGCAGAGCAACAAAAAGGCCCCCTCCCAGCGGGACACCTTACTTTGGGTGAGGAAAATGGGCAGGCAGAGGAGAGCAACGGCCGTCATCACCGGTATGTCCAAGCGCAATGCCTGGGCCGATACGGCCAGGCCACCGGGCGTAGCCAGGCCGGCCACGCCTAAAACGGCCAGCAGGTTAAACAGGTTGCTGCCCACCACATTGCCCACGGCAATATCCCGTTCCCCACGCAGGCTGGCCACAATGGATGTGGCCAGTTCCGGCAGGGAGGTGCCCACGGCTACAATCGTCAGACCGATGATGAGCTGGCTAACCCCAAAATATTCGGCCACGGTAACGGCCGCATCCACCAGCCAGTCAGCCCCCAGCACCAGTAAACCAAAACCAACCCCTACCAACAGCACGTTGAGCGCCATCTGGCGCCTCCCCAGCGCGGGCAGTGCTTCTGGACCGGTCGCGGCGGCAGCTTGCGACTCGCGGCGGCTCTTGTAAATAGACAGGATAATGTAGGCCACAATGCCCATGAAGAGAATAAAACTTTCGACCTGGGACAAACGGCCGTTGCTCGCCAACCACCAAAACAACAGCGTAGCCGCCACCATTAAAGGTATATCCAGGCGAGCCAACTGGCGGGAAACAATCAGCGGCGCGGCCAGCGCCGAACAGCCCAAAATAAGCAGCACATTGGCAATATTACTGCCCACCACGTTGCCCAGGGCCACGTCTGACTGCCCCGCCAGGCTGGACTGGAGACTGACCGCCAGTTCCGGCGAACTGGTGCCAAAAGCAACCACTGTCAGCCCAATGACCAACGGTGAGATACCGGCCGCCAGAGCCAGCCGGGAGGCACCACGCACCAACACCTCGGCCCCAACAATCAGCAGCAGTAAGCCAGCAATAAAAAAGAAAAGCGTCGATCCACCCATTGGCTCACAGTATACCCTATTGACAAACGGGAGCGAATTAGTTACTATTAGTGTATTAAATACACTAATGCAGTAAAAAGTGGAAAGTAAGATGAATGAAAATTCATCGTCTATCGTCTATGGTCCATCGTCTATTTTCGAAAGGAGACATCATGTTCGGCATTCATTACCTGAAATCTGGACCTACCCAGTATGTGATCCATTACCACAACGGCCGTATTCGTCGGGCCGGGCCGGGATTATCCTTCTTTTATTACCGGCCCGCCTCGGCTATCGTGGTTGTGCCCGTCGGCAGCGCCGATGCCCCGTTCATCTTTAACGAGAGTACGGCCGATTTTCAACCCATCACCGTTCAGGGACAGTTGACCTACCGCGTCACCGATCCCGAATTGGTGGCTTCGCTGCTCGACTTTTCCATTAAGGAGAGCATAGAGCAGTATGCCAGCGAGGACCCGGACAAATTGGGCCAAAGGCTGGTCAATTTGACCCAGGTGCTGGCCCGGGCTGAGGTACAGCGTCGCCCTCTGCGTGAGGCCCTACGTGCCTCTGACGAAATAGCGGCCACCCTGCTTGACGCCTTGCAGCAAAGCGACGCGTTGAAAGCCCTGGGGCTAGAAGTCATTACTCTGTCCATTCTGGCCATCAAACCAGTGCCGGAAACGGCACGCGCCCTGGAAGCGGAAGCCCGGGAAGCGCTGCTGCGCCAGGCTGACTTAGCTATTTATGACCGTCGTAATTCGGCCGTGGAGCAGGAACGGCGCATTAAAGAGAACGAACTCAACACAGAGATTGCCGTGGCCGAGAAAGAGCGGGAAATTCGGGAAACAAAAGCGGAAGCTAACCTGACTGTTGAAGTGAAAGAACAGGAGCTGCGTGAAGCCAAGCTCACCGGTCAAATCAAGTTGGAAGAAGAGCGCAAACAAATGGTGGCCGCTCGTGTGGAAAATGCTCGCACCGAAGCCGATGCCCAGGCCTACGCTATTGCTGCCACCCTGCGCCCCCTGCGCGAACTGGATGAGTCAACCCTGCAACTGCTGGCGGTGCAATCGACCGACCCCCGCCTGATGGTCAGCATGGCCATGAAGGAAATTGCCAAAAACGCGGCCAAGATTGGGCAGTTGAACATTTCGCCTGATTTGTTGGAGTCGCTGCTGCAAAAAGAAGCGTGATGCGTGAAACGTGATACGTGATGGCTTCGCGAAATCATCACGTTTCACAGCTTGCCCTGAACGCAGTTGAAGGGTTTCACGAAAATAATGGGAAGGTAGCATGAGCAATGGTCAGTTTGAAAAAATCGTCTTAGTCACGCGCCAGACGCGGTTGGAAGAGTTGATTGCCCGCTTTAATACAAAGGCGCAGGCCCGTTTTTATATCGAACACAGCGGCGGGGATTTCTCTTTATATGAACGGGAGCATCGGGTGTATGAAACGGCCGTTGCCCATCTGCGGCGCGGTTTACAAAAATTAGACCGCTTCCAATTGATCGAGCGGCAGTTTTTGCCCAACTTTCTCTTTAGCCAAAGCGACCTGGTCGTCACCATTGGCATTGATGGGCTGGTG
>JAWOIM010000001.1:0-3089 GCA_046484685.1 Chloroflexota bacterium
AAAAGAGCGCAGGGCAATGGGCAGACCGAGGGCAAACATCAAGTCGCCAAACGTGACATCATACCCCTGGTTGACAAAGGCCAGGGTCATGCCATAACGATCGATAGCGGCCGTTAACAGCACCTTGCCCGAATGATAACGCGGCCCCAGGCTGTCAATCAGTGCCTGAGTCACCTGCTTTTCCAGCGTATTTTTCAGGCCGCTGCCGTCCACCACCGGCGTTTGTTTGACATGCTCGACCAATTTATGGGCGGCAGAAATAGCATAACGCCGCTCGTCCAACTGCACCCAAAGGTCAATGCCCCCCAGGCCCAGCGCATCCACCTGGCCATCCAGTTCGGCAAAGAGCGCTTTGGCCCGTTCGATGTCCCCATCCGTTCCCCGCCGCTCCAGCCGCACCGGTTGGCCCAGCAGCTCCGTTTCAATTACCTTGTCCCGCGCCGAGCTGCCCAGGCTAATGCTAACTGCCTGTTTCAAATGCATCCTCCCAAATTAGCTCAATGGAATACTGGCTAAACTCAGAGTCTCCCCTAATGACGATTAAATTTTCTGCCATTGCCTGGGCAATAATCAAGCGATCAAATGGATCACGGTGATGAAACGGCACTACATATACTCCTCAAAATCTTTTAATGGTTCGTCAAAATCATCGGCCATGATAATCAATCCCTACAAAAATTCTTGTTGTCTAGCGGCACAATTATAAACTGTGGTGGCGTTTTATGCATCCTAATGCACACATTGCTTCATGGGTTGTCAAAAAGATGCGGTCCCGGCCGATATGGTCCACAAAACCGACTCGTTCCAAGCGGTCCATCACCGGCCCTTTGACGTCGGTCAGGTAAAAATCCACCCCGGCGTCACGCAGGCGGTCGATCAGCGCTTCTAACGTTTCCAGGGCGCTGGCGTCAATGAAGTTAACGGCCGAACAGATCAACACCACCCGGTCCACATTCGGTCGTTCGCTAATTAGCGTCAAAATCGTATCTTCCAAAAAGCGGCTGTTGGCAAAATAGAGGCTCTCGTCGATGCGAATGGTGGCCACCCCCGGAAAGGTTTCCACCGGATGGCGCAAAATGTTACGGTAGGTCTCCCCATTGCCCAAACGGCCGACTTCGGCTACGTGGGGGCGGCTGGTGCGGTAAAGGAAAAGGCCCAGGCTAACCACCACCCCGATCAAAATGCCCATTTCGACGCTGATGAGCAAAACGGCCGTAAAGGTTACCAGCCAGGAAACAGCGTCCGCTTTGTTGTAGCGCCAGGTGTGGCGCAAAATGCGTAAATCAACCAGCCCCATGATGGCCACCAAAATAATGGCCGCCAGCACCGCCTGGGGCAGGTAATAAAAGAGGGGCATGAGGAAAATAACGGTGAGGGCGACGAGAACGGCCGTTATGATCGACGCCAGACCTGTATTGGCCCCGGCTGCATAATTGACCATCGAACGGCTGATACCCCCCGTCACCGGATAGCCGCCGGTGAAGCTGGCCCCCAAATTGGCCAGCCCCAACGCCGTCAGCTCCTGGTTGGGGTTTACCTTTTGCCGCCGCTTGCTGGCCAGCGATTTAGCCACCGAAATGCTCTCCGTGTAGCCGACCAGGCTGATGGCCAGCGCTGTCGGCAATAAAAGCTGCCACAAGTCGAGATCAATTGTGGGTGCAGTCAAAGGTGGCAGACCGGCCGGCACATCCCCCACCACGCGCACGCCGGCCAGGTCATTTAGCCCCAGCAGCCAAACCAGCAGTGTGCCCATTAACACCACCAGCAGCGGCGCACTTTTGGCCAGGGGCACACGCCACTTTTCGGCCACCCCCCAGGTGGACAGATGGTGGGCGAAGCCGTATTTGAAGTAGAGCAGAAGGGCCACGCTGCCCAACCCAATGGCCACCGTGGCGGGATTGGTTTGGGGGAGGGAAACGGCCGTATACCAGGCCGTGTTGACAAAATTATCAGCCGCGGGCAGGGAAACGCCCAGCAGGTGGCGCACCTGGCTCAAGCCAATCACCAGCGCCGCCCCATTCATAAAACCAGACAAGACGGGATGGCTCAAAAAATTGACCAGAAAGCCCAGACGGGCCAGCCCCATTACAGCTTGAATCAAACCGGCCAGCAGGGCCAGTACCAGGGCTAACTGTACATAGTCGGCACTGCCCGGATTGGCCAGCGGCGTTAGGGCGGTGGCCACCAGCAGCGACACAATAGCCACCGGTCCGACGGCCAGCGTGCGGCTGCTGCCCAGCAACCCATACAGGGCCAGGGGGACAATGCTGGCATACAGCCCCACCTGAGGCGGCAAACCGGCCAGGAGAGCATAGGCCATGCTTTGTGGCACCAGCATAATGGCCACAATCAGGCCCGCCATCAGGTCGCCGGGTAAATCTTGGCGCCGGTAGTTGAGCAGGGGGTGGGTGGCTATGTGGCGCAGCGGCAAAGTGGCGAGGTGGCGCGGTGGCGCGGTGGCGCGGTGGTAGGGCAGCTTGTCTGTCCCTTTGCCATTCTGCAACTCTACCTCTTTGCCACGCTGCAACTCTGCCTCTTTGCCACCCCGCTCCTCCGCCACCTTGCTACCCTGCAACTGCGCCACTTTGCAACTCCGCTTCACTTCGTTCAAAGTAATCTCCGGTGCAATAGGCGAATGTGTCCAGGTCGTCTTCGTCGTAGCCGGCTGCCACTAATTCCTCGGCGGCGGCCTGCTCTGACCAGCCTTCGTTGAGCATCCGATGCAGCATCCAGATCAGGCCCACGCGAGAACCGGTGCGACAGTGGATCAGGATGCGTTCGCTATTTAGCTGATTCAGCACATCCTGAAACTGCTGAATGTGTTCCGGCTCTAGTTCGTAGGCGGGCAAATTGAGGTGAATATAGTCCAGCCCCGCCTGCCGGGCAACCTGGGACTGAACGGCCGCTCGTTCCGGATCGCTGCGCATGTTGATCACGGCGTCGAAGCCGTCTTCGACCAGCCGGTCCCAGTCGTCGGGCTGGGGCTGACCGGCGAGAATAATTTCGGCCGTTACCGGGTGGAAAACAAGCTGCGACTGGCCACTGGCCACGTATGCTTGCAGCCTGGTGCAATATCTTTTGTTCAAGGG
>JAWOIM010000019.1:0-7700 GCA_046484685.1 Chloroflexota bacterium
TCCGTGTACGTGGCGTTTACCGATCAGGCCGGCCTGTCGGATTTAAGCAGGCTTGCCAGCATCAAGTCGCGTTGTAGAATAGCAATGATACGGTGCATGATTACCTCCGGGCCAACTGTTTGTCAAAAGCGATACTGCCGGCCACCAATGAGACGGCGCTCAAGAGGAGCAAAACGAGCAGGGCTGTATAAACAATCTGCGGGCTGCCGCTGGGAAAGATAGCCTCGCGCATGCCAAAAATGAGGGGATAGGTGGGCAGCAGCCGCAGCCAGAGCGGTGAGAAGCTGGGATTAAAGTAGCTGACGGCGGGCAGCCCTAAAACGATTATCAGGCTAATAGCCGGCAAGAGGAATTGGCTGATGTTGTCGAAATAGACGGCCATCCAGGCTCCTAACAAAGAAGTGGCAATGCCGGCCAGCAGCATCAAGGCTACCAGGTAGAGATAGTTGGGACCGGCACCGACGGTGGCCGGCACAAAAATGAGGGTAAAGGCGACGGCCAGCAGCCCCAACGTCACCGCTTTAGACAAAAGATATTCCCAAATGCGGCCGGGCGTCACCAGGTAGGCCCGCAGCGTCCCTTCCTCTTTTTCGGCAAAAATGAGGGCGGCGATAAAGAGCAGCCCAATCATGGCCGCATCGCTAAAGAGCAGAATGGGAACCCAAAGCAGGTTGAAGGGAATGGGCGCGGGACGGCTGTCGGGTTGCAGAACGTGGGTGGTGGTCGTTACGGCCGTTTCTCGCTCTACCCCATACAAAGCCGCCAGTTGGGCATCGATAGCCAGTGCCGCCAGATTACGCACCCGCTCTCCCTGGTGGCGCTGGAAGTAGAGGGTGGCCTGGGGCATCTCAACTCCGTCCGTTAAATGAAGGCCCACAGCGCTGTCATTGGCAGCCAGGGCGGCTTGAAGCGCATTCAGGTCGGTTACCAGATGGGTCGAGCCGTCGTCATTATGGCCGATAAGTTGGGCAAAACGGCCGTCGCCGGTCTGGTCCAGCACATAAAAAGCCGGCTCCAGGCTCACATCGGCCGGAATGAGCCAGCGCACCAACGCCAGGTAAATCAGGGCCACCGCCAGCGTCACGGCCACAAAGCCATTGCGCCAGTTAATCCAGCTATCCCGCTGCAGTGAAATGAAAAGTCGTTTGATCATAATTTTCTCTCAAAAATATGTAACCGTTCAGACTTTTGAAGTTTTCTATCTGGAAATACCAGCTTTTAAGAGCTAAAATTTCAAAAGTCTCTTGAGAGACTGAACGCTTACAAAATATAGTATGTAGAGGGTAATACCCGCTACGTACTGTGAATGATTTAGCCCAAACCGCGTCCCGTCAGGTCAATGAATACCGCTTCCAGCGTGGCTTCCTGGGAGTGGACCGTTTCTACCTGGCCGCTTTCCATCAGTTGCAGAAGACGCTGCCGGTCTTGGGAGTCGCTTTGGTTAAGATAGAGGGTGTCGGTACGGCCGTTTAGCCGGTACTCCACTTGCAGCGACTGCTTTCCATGCTTCAGCTTCAAACTGCGCGGCGTGTCCAGGGCCACAATGCGCCCTTCGTCGAGAAAAGCGATCCGGTCACAGAGGGAATCGGCCACGTGCATGTCGTGGGTGGTTAGAAAGATGGTGACGCCTTCGTTCTGCTTTTGGCGGATAAGCTGCCGCACCTGCTGGGCCGAGTTGGGGTCCAGGCCGGCGGTTGGCTCATCCAGGAACCAGATGCGGGGTTGGTTGAGCAAAGAGCGGGCCAGGACCAACCGCTGCTGCATCCCTTTGGAATAGGTGCTAACTCGTTTGTTGGCCGCCTCTTCCAGGCCAAAATGGCGCAGCAGCAGTAGGGGATCGGCCGTTTCTACATCATACAATCCACGGTGGAAATTTAGATTTTCCAGCCCGGTCAGCTTTTTATAGACATTGGGCTGCTCAAAAGAGACGCCAATCTGGTTGAAAATGTGGCGGCCGGCCTGGCGAATCTCTTCACCGGCAATGACTACCTGCCCCCGCTGCAAGGGCAGCAGCCCCGTCAAAATTTTCTGGGTCGTGCTTTTGCCGGCCCCGTTTGGCCCCAAAAAGCCAAAGATTTCTCCTTGGGCAATGGTAAAGCTCACGTCGTTGACCTGGTATTGCTCATCCTTGTTATAGGAATGATAGAGTTTTTCTACGGTTATCATTTTACGCTTCCTGTCTACTGTTTACTGGATTCCAGTGACTAATGACTATTTCCTTCCCGCCATAGCAGCTTATCTATGGATAAAGCTGTATGACCTACTGGTCGTATGACCTGATGGTCATGTGACCAGTAGGTCATATCATATAATAAGCGACAGCCGTTGTCAAGTATCATTGGGGTGAGAGAATACAAGCCACAGCCGTAGTGTAATCGCAGCCGAATACAATCGATTTCGTCAAGCAAATAGTTGTCTTTGCCCGTATACTATAGATATGTCTACGCAAGTTTATTTTCCGCTCAACCCACAAAACAGCACCCCACCGCTGCGTCGGCAGGGGCTGGGCTGGCTGCTGCTAGGTATGTTGTTGGGACTGCTGCTGGTTGTTTTATTGGCTGCCGGCAGTCTGACCTATCTGTTTGTACAGAGCGACCAGATTTTCCCCGGCGTAGCGGTTTATGGCCTGCCGCTGGGTGGGCTAACCCAGGCCGAGGCAGCTCTGGCCCTGGAGGACCGCTGGCAGCGGCAGACAATTGAGTTAGTGGCCGAAACGGCCGTTTGGACCGCCACTGCCACCGACCTGGGCATGTCCCTCGATACGCCAACTAATGTACAACAAGCGTATGCTGTCGGCCGTTCCTGGTCCAGCCTGAGCAAGCTTTGGCAGGCAGGCCAGGTAAACCTGCCGCCTGCCTGGCATTTTGATCCCTATGTGGCCGAGCAGTACCTGAACCGGCGGGCCAATGAACTAGCGGTGCCCCCGGTTGAAGCCGGACTGCGGCTGGTCGTAGATAATGACAACGCCCCTTATGCAGAAGCCATTCCGGCCCAGGTTGGGGAGCAGTTGGCAGTGGACGAAACACTGGCCCCCCTGCGTGCCAATCCGGCCGGGGTACTGCTAGAGGGCCAACTGCCGCTGATTACCAGGCCGCTAACGCCATCCGTGACCGATGTGGGAGCAGCCCTGGCTCAGGCCAACGAGTGGTTGACGCAGCCGCTGTCCATCACGGCCTATGATCCCATCGGGGATGAACGACTGGCCTGGGAGATTGGCCCGGCAGAGTGGAGTCGATGGGGGCGGCTGGCCATTGACCCGGCTACACTGGCCCTGGATTGGGTATTGGACGAAACGGCCGTTCTCGACTATTTCGATGAGAGTGTGGTGGGAAACGGCCGTTATTTTCAGCCGGATGAGCTGGCAGTGGCCGTGGGCCAGGCGCTCGACAACCCGCCGGCCAGCATCCACCTGCGCCTCTTCCATCGGGAACGGCAGCACGTGGTTCAAGCGGGTGACTCTTTTGCCAGTATCGGCCGTCGTTATGGCATCCCCTACCCCTGGATTCAGCAGGCCAACCCCGGCGTAGACACACTCTTTCCCGGCCAGTCATTGACCATCCCCTCCCCTGACGATCTGCTGCCCCTGCCCGTTATCGAAAACAAGCGCATTCTGGTCAGCCTCAGCCAACAGCGGGTGCAGGTCTACGAAAACGGGGTGCTCAAATGGGAGTGGATAACCAGCACCGGCATAGACGACAGTCCCACCGCGCCTGGTGTCTTCCAGATACAAAGCCACGAACCCAACGCTTACGCCGCCAACTGGGATTTATGGATGCCCCACTTTTTAGGCGTCTACCGGCCCGTGCCTACCTCCGGATTTATGAACGGCTTCCATGGCTTCCCCACTCAGGGCGGCTCCCAAATCTTGTGGACCAACAGCCTGGGCCACCGCGTCACCTACGGCTGCATCTTGCTCAGCAACGAAAACGCCATTTTGCTTTACGATTGGGCCGAGCCGGGGGTTGTGGTTGAGATTCAGTGACAGACTACCAACTCTCAACAGTATTTATACCTCTGTCGTATATCCAGATACCTTGAGTCCAGCAGCCTTAATTGGCAAAATGAGACAAAAGGAGTAGCTACTAAATCTCTGGCATGGTGCGGAATTTGCCGCAGTTACCAGGAGTTAGTAGTTACCAAAAGGAGATATTAAAATGGTTGACCATGAAGAACATGTGCAAGAGCATGTGCAAGAGATGGAGATAGAGGAGCCGGATCCAGCGGCGGTACCAGCGCAAACGGCCGTGCAACGATCTATATCCGAACGAGAAATTGTGCCCTCCAGAACAAGATCGCTGAATAGGACCATGCAGTTTGTCTGGTTAATTGCTGGTGTCCTACAGGCGCTAATTGGCATTCGTATCCTGTTGAAGTTGATGGCCGCCAATCCTGCAAGCGGCTTTGCCCGGTTCATCTATGGCACGACCGATCTCTTTCTTGCCCCGTTCACCAATCTGATAGCCACCCCTCAAATGAACGGGGCTGTATTAGAAATATCATCTTTGATCGCTATGCTGGTCTATGCCTTATTGTTTTGGCTCATTGCCCGGCTTATCTGGCTGATCTTTCCCTAAGCCCCTCTATTTACTATCTAAATTCGTATCAGGGTAATAATGGCTACCAGAACGATCAATAATACGCCCCAAAAATTGACGGCTCGTTGAATATCTTTGTGCAGCATAAAAAGTTCTCCTCTGTCAATGTAACCCAGGTTGTTAACCTGGAAAAACAGCAGGTTGGCAACTGCATTACGTTTTCATTCGCTAATTAGCCCATTTGCTGAAATGCCCATTTGCTGAAATGCCCATTTGCTGGTGCGCCGCGGTGCGTGTTGTCTCCTCTAGGCTATTTCGACTTTGTTTGGTTATCGTCTGTCGTTAGTCGTCCCTCGTCAAAATTTATACGATCTTGAATCGTTCAGGAATGATTCGCTGCCAGGAAACACCCAATTCCCGCAGCTCTGCCTCGGCCACATCCATCAGCGGCTTGGGTCCACAACTAAAATATTCGAACTCATTTTTGTTGGGCGGCAAATAGCGAGCCAGCATTTCCCGGTCCAGCAGCCCCTTTTCGCCGCTCCAGTTGTCAGGCGGCTCTTCCAATATATGCACAACCTGTAAATCCATTTTCTGCGATAAATCATCCAATTCATCGCGAAAGACGACTTCCTCCCACTGGGGATTGCCATAAAGCAAAATAACGGGCCGCCGGTCATTATCGTCATACATGGTGCGTATAATACTCATGGCCGGTCCGATACCGCTGCCGCCAATGATAAAAAAGAGGCCCTTTGCCTGGGGATTGCGCGTAAAACCGCCAAATGGACCCTCCAAAAAAGCGTGGGTTCCCGGCTTAATATCAGCCCAGGTGGCTGTAAAGTCCCCCACAACCTGGGCCGTAAAGCCGAGGTGTTCCTGACGGGCGCTCGACGACAAGGAAAAGGGATGCTGCTGTAAAGAAAAGGGGCTGTCGCCTACGGTAATCCAGGCAAATTGGCCCGCCTCAAAACGCATCCCTTCGTGACCTTCTGGCACAAGGGTCATTGTCCAGTTATCACCTCGCCTTTCTTTCATCTCTAAAACTTTGTAAGGATGACGGCCCATGAGCCAGGGGCGCACCAGGCGCGTATGAATGACCAGGTACATGATGCCCAACAGCCCCCCCGCCCAAATCCCCTGTTTCCAAAAGGCATCCAGGTAATGACCCACTTGAAGGGCATGGACCATGCCGATAAAGACAATGGCCAGGGCCAGCAGTCCATGCAGCAGCCGCCACCACTCATATTGTAATCCCACCGGTTCGCGCCAAATGCTGGTGACAATAATCAGAATAAGGGCTACGGTGACAACGCTGAGGGCTGTGGCGCGAAGGAAGTTGACGCGGGGATCAAAATATTCCAGGTAGACAGGGTTGGAAAGGACCATAACGATCGGATGGGCCAATACCAACAGGACGCCTATGATACCCGCCTGGCGATGAAATTGCAGCACCAAATCTGAGCCAAAGGTGGGCGCTATGTGGCGAAAACGGCCGCTGGTAATAAATTGCAGAGCCATGACGCCCATTCCCACAAAGCCCAACCCCACACCAAATTCCACCCAATAGCTGCGCGGGGCCGGTATCGGCCCCAATAAGGCCAGGCTAAAAGGAACCAGGCTCAAAACCAGAAAGAGGATTAGCCAATAGGCTGCTTTTTTGTAGGTAAATCTCATCGTTACTCCTGGTGTGTGTGGTGGGTAGCAAGATCAGTTGTTTACCGCCTACGCCCTATTTACTATTTATTCAGAAGACAGAAAGTCAAGAATGAGTTGAGCAGTGAACAACGGCCGTTCCAACGTTAACATATGACCCACATCCGCTATTTCTACAAAGTGGGCGTCCGGCTGTAATTCTTGCCATAAAGCCCAGGCTTCGGGAAAAAGGGTGTCCGATTGAGCCGCACGGATGGCCAGCGTAGACTGCGTTATTTGAGGCACGACCTCCCATACTCGCAGAGGGGGCCGGCTGTAAAATTTGGCCTCCCACTCGCGCGGAAAGGCCAGAACAACCCCATCAGCCACCTCTCGCAGTGACTCGTTGACATAATCCCACATGGCCCCATCCGGCCAGCTTGCCAAAGCCTGTTTCGGGCGAAAATGGTCAAAAGCAGACTGCCGATCAGGCCAATGATAACGGCGCTTGTGCGTTTTTTCCATAAAGGAGCGAAAACCAGCCCGATCCGGGTTGGCTCGGATTTCTTCTAAAAAGTGTGGTGGCAAAAAGACAGGCTCGATCAGTACCAGTGCCCGAAACAGGTCAGGACGGCTCACGGCCGCCAAGGCGGTGGCCACGGCCCCCAGTGAATGGCCTACGCCGATAACCTGCCGCCAGCCCTGTTCGTCAAAGGCACGAATCAGGTCGTCGGCCACCACATCCCAACTGGTCAGCTCATCAGGATGGCTGTGAGGCCAGAGAGGGCGGTGGTGGACGGCCGTTACCCGATACTGCTCCGTCAACGGCCGTATAAATTGGCGAAAGGTCGTTGGCGTATAGGCGTTGGGATGGGCAAAATGAAGCAGCGGCCCATCTCCGCCAAAATCATGTACAGGTATCACAAAATTCTCCCTCGAAAATAGACCATGGACGACGGACGATAGACAATGGGGCTTCAATAGGGCAGCGGTGCAAATATGATACCGTCTTTTCCCCGTTCATCCAGACAAATATATCTGCTGCGCCGCCAGATAGCCCGGCTGGCCAGTTAGCCCACCGCCGGGATGACTGCCGGCTCCGCACAGGTAAAGGTTGCGGATAGGGGATTCGTACCGGGTCCCCCCCGGCAGCGACCGTAAGGGGCCAACCTGCCCCAGTTCCATCTGCCCCTGGTGAATATGACCTTCGGCCAGGCCAAACTGTTGTTCATAGTCAAGCGGACTGGTGAGCTGCCGGTCAATAATCTGCTGCGGCAGATCAGGGCTGTAGGCGGTCAGCAAGTCGATAACCTGGGCCACCAATGCGTCCCGCTGGGCGGCATCCCATGCCCCCTGGTGCAACTGGTAAGGGGTATGCTGAACGGTAATGTAAAGTAGATGCTCGTCCGGCGGGGCCAGGGTAGGATCGCTTAGGGTAGGCAGCATCATATGCAAAACGGGGGCGGGAGCGATACGGCCGTATTTGCCTGCATCGGCCCCTTTTTCCAGGTAGGTCAGGCTGGGCGCAAC
>JAWOIM010000181.1:0-5378 GCA_046484685.1 Chloroflexota bacterium
AATCAATCGTTCGTTTTAAGCCCGTTGTAAAATCGGTCATAGCCTTAAAACCAAAGGCTTTTTCGGCTCTACTGATGTCCAGCTTGCGTCGTGGTTGTCCATTCGGCTTGCTGGTATCCCAGACAAGTTCGCCTTCAAAACCGGTCAGGTCGGCAATTAGATTGACCAACTCTTTAATGCTGATTTCAAACGCGCTGCCAATGTTCACCGGTTCACTACTATTATAACGCTCAGAGGCCAGCAAGATACCTTCTGCCGCATCTTCTACATAGATAAATTCACGCGTCGGCGATCCATCTCCCCAGACAACGATGTGATCGTCACCACGCTCTTGGGCTTCAACACACTTGCGAATCAAGGCCGGAATCACATGCGATGTTTCTAAATCGAAATTATCCCGCGGGCCATATAAATTTACGGGCAGCAAAAAAATCGAGTCGAATCCATATTGCTCTCGGTATGTCTGGGATTGCACCAACAGCATTTTCTTGGCCAACCCATACGGAGCATTTGTTTCCTCGGGATATCCATTCCACAAATCTTCTTCTTTAAATGGTACCGGGGCAAACTTGGGATAAGCACATACAGTCCCAATACCCACAAATTTTTCGACACCAGCTTGCCATGCTTCATGCTGAAGTACAACGCCCATCATTAAATTATTATAGAAAAATTCTGCCGGATGCAGCCGATTGGCACCAATGCCTCCAACTTGAGCAGCTAAATGAATGATCAGATCCGGTTGCGCATCACTAAGGAGCTGTTTTACCGCTTCGGGTTGTACAAGATCGTAATCTTTTTTACGCGGCACAAAGATATTTTCAGCTCCCCGATCACGCAATTTTTCTACTATATAACTGCCTAAGAAGCCGGCACCACCAGTCACACAAACGCGACGATTTTGCCAAAACTCATTGGGATTAGGCCATTGATTGTTCATCATTTGTCTCATCCTTCATACTTTCTATTGTTTGCCACCATAGAGCAGCCCATATAAAAAAGATAGTTGCCAAAAGGGCTACAAAGCCGGCAGCAGCCATACTCACCAACCGCCCCCTAGAAACCGGCTTCTCCGGCACGGCCGCTTTACTGGCCACCCGCACCTCCGACCCTACCGTCTGGATGGCAATCTCAGTCTCTGCCTGTTTACGCACCAGCGTTTGGTAGGTTTCCCAGCTCAGATCCCGGCTCTGCCGCAGTTCATTTTCTGCGGCCTGCTGCGCAGTCAACTCCGCCTGCAAGGCTAGAATCTCATCATTGAGCTGGGTGATGCGCACGGTTAAGGGATTCTCCGGCCCTATTACCAACTCGTCGGCGGCAATCGCTAATAAGCCGTCACGCAAAGCCAAAATCTGGGCATTGGTTATATCCCGACGCTCTTCTAAAACGGCAATAACAGCATCCACATCGGCGACCGGTATCGGGTCCACAGCGCCGGTCGTCAAATCAATTTGCAAATCAACCGGCACACTGCTGTCAAATATCCGGTTTTGCAAAGCAACAAGCGCCAGCAAATTACCCAGGTTAAACGCCGTTGAGTTAGAACGAGCCTCTACCTGGCTGCGTAAAGAGTGCGCATCAGCCAGCCAGCGCTCAATACGACGCAAATCCTGATAATAGTCGGCCAACACCTGCTGCTCACTGTTCAATTGTAAATTAACGGGCTGGGTTTGCAGCGCCGTGCGTGCAGATTGGTAGGTATCTAACAAGGACTGCCGGGCCTCTATTTCCCGCTGCAGCGTGGCCAGGCGATTATTGGCCACAAAGGCTTCAAGCCGGCTTTGCGCCGCCTCATACCCCTGGCGGGCGCTTGTTTCCTGCTCCGTCAGGCTCTCCCAATTGGACAAACCGGCCGCACCATAGATACTGTTCACGTGGCCGCTATACTGTTCGGCCCAGGCGTTGGCTATGTCGGCGGCAATAACCGGATCAGTATGGCCTATCTGAATAAGAATCAGATCGCCGGTATGGGAAACATCAACACGCTCCAGCAAACCGGATAGGGTTTGCTCGGCAGCGGGTAATCGATCCCCCATCTCTACCAGCACCTGCTCGATGACGTCACTGCTTGTTACCAGAGCAACCAGGGCCTGGCGACGCGCATTGAGGATCCCTGCTGCCCAGCTCTTCTTCCTGGGTTACGATATGGGTGTCAAAGGTGACGTCGGTACGGGAACGAACAATGGCCACGGCCGTTTCCGCTTCATAGACTGGTGGCTGCAGCGAGGTGACACCAAAAGCGACTACTGCCGCCACCACGGCCGACCCCACAATCCAGTACCATTTCTCAATCAGGGCCGCAATATACGGCCGTAAATCAATTTCCTCTTCATACACAGTTCGACACTACTCCTATAACAATACCGGTGAACAGTGAACAGCGAGGAGTCAATAGCAAACAACATAGTAGTCCCTACCACTACAACTCCGGTTACGATGCAGGTGAAACGCTCACTTCTTGCCACCATCTGAAACCCAAAACGGCTATAGTAGCACAAAACAAACCCAAAACAAAAGCCAACATAATTTGCATCAAATTACCCGCACCCGCTCGCTGCGCCGGTACGGTCGCCCGACTGGCCACCCGCACCTCAGACCCCACCGTCTGCGCCGCAATCTCCGTTTCGGCCTGCTTGCGCGTCAGGGATTGGTAGGTCGTCCAGGCCAACTGCCTGGCCTCCAGCAGTTCATCTTGCTCCGCTTCCTGAGCGATTAGCTCTGCTTGCAGGCTAGAAATTTGCTGGGTCAAGGTGTCAACAGCCTCTTGCAGCGGCCGTTCTTCCCCTGCTCCCACCACAGCCCGACCGGCCGGCAGCAGCTCCTCACTCAGGGCCTCAATTTGGGCAATCGTATCCAGCCGGCGCTGGGCCAGGACGGTTAACAAGGTGTCCACATCAGCCGGCACAACGGCCGTTTGCGTCAACTCCCCCATGACTAGCTGGAGTTCAACCGGAACCGTAGCCGAAAGAGGCATACTGCCATAAATCTGGCTGTGAAGGGCCATATACCCCACCTGATTACCGGCCGCGGCTCCCGGCGAATTACCAGCCGCCGCCACCTGCTGCCGCAGCGACTGGGCCGCCAGCGACCAGGACTCGATCCGCTGCAAATCCGTATAATGCTGTGCCAAAACGCCCCTGGACAACTGCACCGGATTGCCTTGCAGCCCTGCCAATAACCCATAATAATCCGACAATACCTGCTCCAGAGATTCAACCTCACGAGTCAAAGCGGAGATGCGATTACGGCGCGTAAACGTCTCCAAATCAGCCTGGGCCGCTTCATATTGGCTGCGGGCTGTTTGCACCTGCACGCCAATCATCTCCAGCCCTTCACCGCGACTGCCGCCAAACAGTTGGTTGATATGCTGCTCATACTGCCGGCCCCAACTGTTGGCCAACGCGGCCGCTATCTGGGGGTCACCGTGACTTATGCGAATGCGGATCAAGTCACCGTCACTGCTGGCGCTGGCCATCTGTCGCAGCGCCGTAACCCGCCGATTATGGGGGGCCAACTGGTCGCCCATCTCCGTTATAACCGCTTCGATCACATCGGTGCTGGTAACCAGCGCCACCAGCGCCGACCGGCGGGCATTCTGGTCCCGGGCAAAGGCATCATCTTCGGTCACGATACGCGGGTCAAACGTAATGTCAGTGCGGCTGCGGACAACGGCCACGGCCGTTTCTGCCTCATACGTGGGGGGCACAATTGAGGCCAACACCAGGGCAATAACTGCGGCGGCGACGGCCGTACCTATAATCCAATACCATTTTTCAACTAAGGCCAAAATATACGGCCGTAGGTCAATCTCTTCTTCGTACAAAGCTGCCTCCATGTAAACAAGCTTGAATCGCCTGCTATCTTACCAACTTCAACCAGTGATGCAAACATATGCACCATTTTTCACAATTAAACAGACCGGCGAACCGCGCTGCCCGGTCTGGCAGCTACCTTCTCTTTGCTTGCGGCTCCGACCGCGTATAATCGGGCCTATGAACCTATCCGGCACCGTCCCCTTTACGGCTCCCCAAACGGCCGTGTGGCAGTCACTTACCAGCCCCGAGCAGCTCTGTGGCTGCCTGCCCGGCCTGCTAGATTGGCAAATTGTTGACCCTCACCATTTCCAATTACAGATCGCCTGGCCCTTTGGCCCCCCTGTTATTCATGACCAGGGTGGCCTCAAACCGATACCGGTTACGATACGCTGGACGCAGCTTTTACCCCCCACCCAGTTAGATACAACGGCCGTTTTCCACCTCAATAAACAGCAGTCCGTGGAGATAAACGGCCGTTTTACCCTCACCCCCTTGTCCCCCCATACTTCTGAACTTCACTTTCAGGCCCAGATCACCAGCCCCAACCCTTTTATCTATCAGCTTATCCGCAGCCTGACCCCCCGCCTCATCGACAGCTACTTTACCTGTCTTAAACAAACGGTTGACACTCACCGTTAGATTAGGTAAATTATATTATTAGGAATCGAGTACCATTGTGTAATCTATCCATAAACAATAGTTATGGCCATAAGCAACAGCTATGGATATCCACAATAGACTCCTAACCCTATCAAATCCCAGCAGAGACCAGCACCTCTATCCCTCCGCTTCTCTGCGCTAATTTCTTCAGGAGACATAGATGAAAATACAAGGAACCCACACCTTCGACGCCCCTCAGGATGTCGTCTGGCCTATGCTGCTTGATCCCGAGGTTTTGGCCAACGTCATGCCCGGCTGTGAAAAACTGGAAAAAACGGCCGAAAACCAGTACGAAGGCATTCTTATGGTTCGCGTCGGCCCCGTACAGGGCAAATTCAACGGCATCATTCTGCTCGAAAATATCCAGGCACCAAACAGCTACGACCTGACGGTAGACGGCAAAGGCCCCTCCGGTTTCGTCAAAGGCACGGGCAGCCTGCGCCTGGAAGAAGACAACGGCCAGACCATCATGCACTACGACGGTGACGTCAACGTCGGCGGTCGCATCGCCAGCGTGGGCCAAAGACTGCTCGACACCTCGGCCAAAGCCATTATCCGCCAAAGTCTCACCGGCCTGGAAAACCAGGTCCAGGCCCGCGTTCAGCCCGCTGCCGCCACAACCGCTTCTCAAACAGGATCAACATCGTCCCCGCCGCCAGCTCCCAGCCAAACCGAATTCGCCCTCGGCGTTGCCAAAAACTTCGCCGAAGAACTCATCCCCCCCGAACAGCGCGGCGAAGTTGCCGCCAAAATTGCGGCCATCCTCACTGTTCTGCTCCTATCCAAACTCATCAGCGACTGGTGGACCAAACGCCTGGCCCGCCAAATTGCCCGCCATCTGGATAGAGAAAGGAGGTGAGAGTACGGTAATCAGTAAGAAGTAAGAAGTAAAAAGTAAAAAGT
>JAWOIM010000270.1:0-6683 GCA_046484685.1 Chloroflexota bacterium
CGTGCAAAATGGGCGCGTCTTGTTTCAGCGCGTTTTCTGGACTGTCGACCACCGGCAGGGGATCATACTCGACCCGGATCAGGCCCAGGGCAGCGGCGGCGATTTCGGCCGTATGGGCGGCCACGATGGCCACCGGATCACCCACATAACGAACCTTATCGCGGGCCAACGCCGGCCAATCATGTTGCACCAGCCTATGATTCAGACGGCCGGGGATATCTTTAGCGGTCAGAACGGCGTGGACACCGGGCAAGGCTTCGGCCTGGCCGGTGTCAATGGAGAGAATGCGGGCGTGGGGATAGACGGCGCGAAGGGTACGGCCGTATAATTGGTCCGGGAAATGGATGTCATCACTGTAAATCGCCTCTCCCGTCACCTTGGCAATAGCTTCAGGCCGATTCACAAGCTGGCCGATAACGTGCAGCGGCTCGTTACTGGTGGGAATGGTAACAGGCCATGGTGCTTCCCCGCGTAAAATGGCAGCGGCCGATTGGATGGCCCGCATAATGGCCGGGTAGCCGGCACAGCGGCAGAAGGTATCCTTGAGGGCAATCATGATGTCGGTCTGGCTGGGGTTGGGCTTCTCCTCTAGCAGCGCTTTGGCCGTTATGATCAGACCGGGAATACAGAAGCCACACTGTACCGCGCCGTGCCGTACAAATTCGGCCTGCAGTGGGTGCAGCGCTTTCATTTGGGCCGGCTCATAATGGTGAATGTTGTGGATGTTCAGCGTTTGGCCGTTCTGCTGCCCGTTGCGGGCCTGTATCGATCTGGGAGACAGCCCTTCAATGGTGGTAATCTGTTTACCGTGTGCTTTCAGCGCCGGGTAGACGCAGGAATCGACCGGCGTGCCCTCTACCAGTACGCTGCAAATACCACATTCCGCCTCATTGCAACCGATCTTGGTTCCGGTCAGGCCCAGGTCATAGCGCAGCACCTCGGCCAGATAGCGATTGGCCGGAATTTCTAATTCGTGTAATTTTCCGTTGACGGTTAATTGTAATGGCTGATTCATGGCTGCTCTCCTGTGTAAATGACCACGGACGACGGACGACGGACAATGGACGATGGATGATGAACTCTTCTAAAATTATAAGCGATACCAGGATGAATGGGAGGCCGGCTTATTGCAAACCGACGCCTTCGGGGATGGCTGCACCGGTCAGGGCACGTTGGACGGCCAGCGGCAAGGCGCGGCGGAGCAATACGTCAATCATCTCGACCCGGTATTCGGCCGTCGCCCGATATTTGCTGGTGCGGGGTGAAAACTCGGCCTGGGCGGCAGCCACGCAGTGGTCTAGAGCCTGGGTCAACGATTGGCCCCGCAGGCCGGCTTCGGCCGCTTCTGCTCTACAGGGTACCGGGCGTACGGGACCAATGCAAATTCTCACATCTTTGATGGTAGGCTGATCTTCGTCCATCTGCACCCAGACAGCGCAGGCCAGAATGGGCAGGGCAACCCCCTGGGGACGCATGATGCGTTTGAAAGCGGTGCCGGTACGAGGCGCGGCGGCAGGGAAGCGGAAGCGGGTAATCAGTTGGCGCGTATGGTCGACGTGGGAGCGGCCGGGGCCGGCAAAAAGGGTGAGAATAGGGTGCCAGTTACGGCCGTTTTCGGCAGCAACCTCGGCCTGACCATCTAAGACGACCAGGGCTGTGGTACCGTCTGCCGCCGGCAGGGCGTGGGCCACATTGCCGCCCAGGGTGGCCACGTTACGCACCTGGGGGCCACCAATGACGCCACAGCTTTCTACCAGGCAGGTCGCCTGCTGCACAATCAGGGGGGAGTTGACAATTTGGGTGTGGGGCACGGCCGCCCCAATTTCAATCCGGCCGTCTTGTTCACGAATATGGTTCATTTCAGAAACGGCCGTGACGTCTACCAATGCTTCTACCGGCGGTTTATGGCCCTGCTGCATCTCCAGTAACAAGTCCGTACCGCCGCTGACAACGCGCGCCCGGCCATTATATTTGGCCAACAATTCAAGGGCTGTTTCTACCGTTTCCGGCCGGTGATAATGCTGCCATAAAGACATCAACAATCTCCCAATGATTAATTCCGATAGTAAGCGTTCAGACCTGACAGGTTTATTACCAGAGTGGGCAGCCGCAATTTAGGTGTAAAAACCTGTCAGGTCTCTGGAGGAACTGAACGGTTAATTCCGATAAGCCCAACTGGTGAAGCGGCGTTCCATAAAGGCAAAAACGGCAAATAAAATAACACCCATGGCGGCAATGACGATCAGGCCGGCAAATACCAGCGGCACGTCAAAGCGAGAGCTAGCCGCAATCATCAAATAGCCGACACCCAGGTTTGAGGCTACCGTCTCTGAAATAACTGAACCAACAAAAGCCAGGGTAACGGCTACCTTCAGGGAGGCAAAGAAATAGGGCATAGAGCGGGGCAACCCCACTTTAATAAAAATTTCCCACTTATTGGCCCCCAACGAACGCAGAACATCTTGCAATTCAGGTTCCAGCGTGGCCAGGCCGGTAGCCACATTGACCACAATGGGAAAAAAGGCGATTAGAAAGGCGGTCAAGATCGCCGGAACAGTGCCAATGCCAAACCAGATAACCAGAAGCGGCACCAGGGCTACTTTGGGAACGCTGTTGAAGCCAATCAGCAGCGGATACAGGGCACTGTACATAATGGCCGAGTAACCGACCAGCCAGCCCAAAACCAGGCCAAAAACGACAGCCAGACCAAAACCAACCAGGGTAGTGTAGAGGGTTTGCAGCGCATGGGTCCAGATAGCCTGGTGCCATTGCAGCAGGGATGCCCAAATGTCGGTGGGGGCCGGCAAAATAAATTTGGGTATGCTAAACAGCAACACCACTATTTCCCAGACAATAAACATAGCCAGGATAACGGCCGTGGGTAAAACGTAATCGTAAAATTTCCCTTGTGATTCCATAGCTGGTCCCGATCAGACGGTTTCTCCGCGAACTTTACCAATTTCCTGGCGTATAGTATGGAACGTGTCTGTAAATTCTGGCGTAAAACAAACCTCGAGGTTACGAGGCCGGGGAAAATCAACTTCTGTACGCGACGTAAGCCGGCCGGGACGGTTACTCATCACGTAAACCGTATTGGCCAGAAAAATCGCTTCTCGTAAATCATGCGTCACCAAAATTACCGTGCAACCCTGCTGCTGCCATAAATCTTGCAGCACCAACCACAACTCTTCACGGGTGAAGGCGTCCAAAGCGCCAAACGGTTCATCGAGCAGTAATATCTCAGGTTCATGAATCAACGCCCGGCAAAGCGAAGCACGCTGCTGCATACCGCCGGACAACTGCCACGGATGGTTATCAGCAAATCCGTTTAAGCCCACCGTATCGAGAAGCTCACGGGCTTTTTCCATATAGGGCGTGCGGTTGTGTTTGTATTGTGATTTATGGGGTTGCACAATTTCCAGAGGCAGCAAAACATTTTCTAACGTTGTGCGCCAGGGCAGCATAATGGGATTTTGAAAAGCCATACCCACAATTTTGGAAGGGCCACTTACCGCCTTTCCGGCCACGGTGACGGCCCCCTCTGTGGGCAGCATCAAACCGGCTATTAACTTCAAGAGAGTCGTTTTACCACAACCACTGGGGCCGGCAATCGCCACAAACTCGCCCCGGCGAACGCGCAGATCCAACCCTTCTAGCGCGCGGGTTTTCTCCCCTTTGTACATATATTCCAGAACCACCTGCTCGAAATCAACGGCTATCTCTCTTGTCTCTTGTGTCTTGTTGCCCACTAGCCTTTTTCCTGTCGCTATATTTCAAAGAGATGCTAGGCACTGTAACGAACGGTAACAAGAGCCTAGCATCTTTAAGGTTGCGCTTACGACAAACCTCAATTGCTATCTTATTTACGGCAGGCGATCTTCCAGAGGCGGCAAGAAGTCACCGTTAAAGATTTCCGAAGCGGCCGGGGTACGTGGCAAATCGAACGCTTCGACAACAATGTCAATAGCCCGTTCCAAACGGTCGGGGCGCACATCGCCAAAACCACGTTCCTGCACGTCCGGCGTGAGCATATTGCCTTCAATGGCCATCATCAAGCGCTGCTTTTCAACATCTATATCGATAAGCGAGTCACGGCGCTGGATAATGGCAATAGCCTCATCGGGGTCAGCCAGCGTGTCGTGCCAGGCCCTGGTCAGGGCACGCAAAAAGCCACGAATCGCTTCTGGATTTTCTTCGAGTAAACTGGGTGGGGCAATGACCGCATTGCCGTAGAGGTCCAGGCCATGATCGGCGTACAGGAAGGCCACAATATCATTCTCAGCAACGCCGGCAGCCGTCAGGTTCAAGAACGAGGTGAAATAAAAACCGGCAATGGCGTCTACGTCACCTTGAATCAACAACGGCTCGCGCAACGGCGGGTCCATACTGGTCCAACTGACGCTGTCGGCATCAATGCCCACGCTGCGGGCAAACATAGGGAAGAGACGGCGGGCCGCGTCACCGGCCGGTGCGCCTAATTCCTGTCCTTGCAAATCTTGTACGGTATTGATATCACGATCGCGTAGAGTTAAAATAGAGAAAGGGGGGTAATCCAGAATCATGGCGATGGCAATGAGCGCATCGTCCGGGTTGCTGGCATTAAACTCAATCATGGAGTTGATGTCAGCATAGCCTAAATTATAGGCACCACCGGCAATTTTGCTAACGGCGTCGGCCGAACCAAAACCACGATCAATTACCACAGACAGCCCTTCTTCGGCAAAGTACCCTTTGTCCAGAGCCACCAAAAAGGGTGCTTGCGGGCCTTGAACGGCCCAATCTAATGTAAAGCGCAAATGGGTTACGCTGGCGGGTGCATCGGCGTCATTGGCTGGGGACGTTGTTTGGCAGGCTGTAAGGACGCTAAGCAACAAAACAAGGACGGCAACGAGTAAAAATTTGTGACGCATTTTTATTCTCCTCCTTAAAAATGAACGACCACCGACTGCTTTCCGGGCTAAAGCATTAGTGGTCAACGGATAATGCTTGGCAACTGAGCCGCTGCCTCATAGTCCTTAATTATTATTTGTCGATTGTTTTTATGTTCAGTGTCACCTGTAACTGATAACCCAGACGAACGTCATGTTTTCAAGGGCTGCCCAACTCGCTTCTTTCCCAATCCGTTGTTCAATTCGTTGTTTAAGGCACGATGCGATAAATGCCTCCGCCGCGATGGTCAGAGATGTAAAGCTCTCCATCGGCATCTTCGCCAAAGCTGGCCGGGCCAAGGCTGCTTTGCAAGACGAGGTTCACAATAGGGTCCCCATCATCCTGGGCAACCAACGCCCAGATATTACCCGAACAGTAGTCGGCAAAAAAATAGTTACCCCATAGTTCTGGGTGCGCCTGCCCCCGGTAGACATAGCCCCCTGTGATAGAACAGCCCTGGCTATGGTCATACTCATGGATGGGAATATCCAGGCCGGTCTGGTCGCAATCTGGCCCGCTGTAGCAGCGGGTACCTTCCATAATATTCCAGCCAAAGTTAATGCCACCAGGGGTTTCGGCCGGAACCAGGTGAATTTCTTCCCACGCATTTTGGCCTACGTCGGCTATGTAGAGGTCGCCGGTGTGCCGGTCAAAGCTGAAGCGCCACGGATTGCGCAGGCCAATAGCCCAGATTTCGTTGGGCCTCTCCTCACTATCCAGATAAGGGTTGTCAGGGGGGATGGCGTAACCGCGCTCGCTGTTGCTGTCCACGTCAATGCGCAGCATCGAGCCAAGCAAGGTGGTGGCATCCTGGCCATGATTTTGGGGGTCACCCGCGCTGCCGCCGTCGCCCAGACCGATGTAAAGGTAGCCATCGGGGCCAAAGTGTGACTGGCCGCCGTTGTGGTTGCCAAAGGGCTGGCCAATGACCAGCATTACCAGTTCGCTGTCAGGATCACCCCGGTTGGGATCGTCGGCGCTGACGCTCATGCGGCTGATGACGCTGCTGCCCTGAGCATTGGTATAGTTGAGGTAAAAATAGCCGTTATCGGCATAGTCGGGGTGAAAAACGATAGTAAACAAGCCTTGCTCATTGGCCCCATCGTTGACCCGGTCCTGAATGTCAAGAAAGGGGGTATCCAGCCGCTGACCGTTCTGAAGAATCGTCACCAGGCCACGCTCTTCGACGATAAAAAGGCGGTCGTCAAAGGCATGGGTGATGAAGGTGGGGCGAGTGTAGCCGCCGGCGATTTGTTCGAGTTGAATTTGGGACACGGCCGTTGTCACCAGTGTCGTCTCGGTCGGTTCAGGAGTCGGCTCGGCGGTAGGAACGGCCGTTGGCTCTGCAGGGGATTCACTCACTTCTTGAGGTGTGAGCGTCGCCGTGGGGGCGGCCGATTCCGGCGTGTGGATGGGGTCAGGAACGGCCGTATGCGTGGCCGCAATCGGAGGCGTCACCGCCGGCGTGGGTGATACATCCTGCGCACAGCCCAGCAGCGTCAAACTAAACAGAAGGATACAAAAGATTAAGGTTTTAGGTGCGAAGGTCTTCATCATTTTTTTGAAGCGTGAAACGTGAAACGTGATGGGAGAATACCTCACGCATCACGTTTCACGTTTCACGGCTACCGTTCAGACAGCGGAATAAATGTACGCGATAGCGCCCCTATGTATTGGGCTTTGGGGCGAATGAGGCGGTTGTCGGCCAACTGCTCCTGCACATGGGCCGTCCAGCCGGCGATACGGCTCAGGGC
>JAWOIM010000435.1:0-11710 GCA_046484685.1 Chloroflexota bacterium
GGCTGAGCAGGGCCACGATCATGTCTAAAATGGCTTCGGCTGGCAGGTCCCGGTTTTGGGTGACGATGTTGGTCAGATCGGCGGTGGTGGAAACGGCCGTATTCCGCTGCTGTTCCAATGTCAACCCAAACAACTGGCGCTGCTCCAGGGCCGGTGGCTCATAATCGGGGTCAATCTGCAAGACGCGGTAGCCGCCTCCCTTCTTGGCCTGCAAGATGGCCAGCGCTTCCGGCTCATAGGCGGGGGCGATCACCCCATCGGAGACTTCAGGGCGGATCAATTCGGCCGTGGCCACGTCCACTGTATCGCTCAGGGCGATCCAATCCCCAAAAGAAGAGATACGGTCGGCCCCGCGAGCGCGGGCGTAGGCGGTGGCCAGGGGGGATAGTTCCCGGTCGCCCACAAAATAGGCCCGCCGCAAACTGTCATCCAGAGGCACGGCCACGGCCGCCCCTGCCGGACTGACGTGTTTGAAAGAGGCAGCGGCCGGCAGAGTGGTCGCCTGCTTCAATTCCCGGACCAACTGCCAACTGTTCAGCGCGTCCAGCAAATTGATAAAGCCGGGGGAGCCATTCAAAACGGTCAGGGGTAGGTCGCCTTCGGCCACAAATAGTCGGGCCGGAGTCTGGTGGGGGTTCATACCATAGCGGAGAGTTAGTTCTGATGGCATAATTTTCCTTTTGAGTCTGTAGGGGCAGTGCCTTGTGCCTGCCCGTAAATTGTCTGTGCCGCTATTAGCTTTCTGTTTCTTGCTCTGTGTGGTTTGTCAATTTTTTCATATGGTACAGGATGAGATCGTAAGCCTGGCGCAGTTGCACCTGGTTTTCGGCCGAGATTTTGGCTGACAGCGTATGCTCGGCGTTATTGTGAAAAAGCTTCGTATCTAACAATGCCCGCCACAATTCACCCAGGTTGATTTTGGGAAAATCTCGCTGTAAATACCCGGTATAAAATTGCAGTTCACCTGCTGGATAGACGTAGGCAAATGAAACCTCTCGACCATCCTGCAGCGAAAAGAGACGGGCGACAAAACAGGATTGCCGCCAGCGAATTGTGTGGCCTTCTTCATCTGTTTTATCTAAAACGTAGGTAACAAATGGAACAGCTTCTGGCAGGCAATCGTTTAGGAAAGTGGCGCGAGTATATATAGGACTGGTACGGCCTGGTTTTTTCTCACGAGATTTTTCGGTCAGGCCGATGATGCGCGGAACCATCGCTGTTTGACCATGCCCCAAAAATTGCTTCACTTCAACGGCAAGGACTTGCACATCAGTCATTTTGTCGTTGAGAAATTCTACCAGCCGTCGCAGTTCACGGGGAATGGCGTCGGCCACAAAGAGAAGCCGGATACGACCCTGGCGCAGGTTAGTTTCCACCTCTTTCCAGAATGTTTCGATGTGCTCTTCTTCCTCTTGGGCTTCTTCTCCATCCAAACCTAACAAGTTTTCAATTTGGGAATCTATGTCAAGATTCCGGCTGCTAGCTGTTTCGGTAGCAGCCTGACGCAACCGGTCCATCGGCCAATACTCGGTGCCGTTGGCGGCGTAATCAAGCATTTGGGCTACTACTTCACGGCGGCTGCGGGTGTCGCCGGCTCGTTTGCACTCTACAAACGTGGGGATGCCATCCTGGTCTAAGAAGAGATGGTCAAGACTCCAAATGCCGCCGCCATTGGCCATTCCCGGCACGCCTAACTCTCGTTTCACTAAGAGCCAGCGGCGAGGTGATTCGGGATTGATTTGATCACCGGGCAGCAAATCGGGGTATTGGGCCAGGGCATGCTGCAAAATTTCTTCCTGGTCGTAGGGGGTTTCTACCATTGGTATCCAGTCGTTTTCTGTTTGGCCAATGAGGAAGATACGGCCGTTACTCATCTCAATTCTCCTTGGCAAGGTAGGACAAATTGCTAATTTGTCCGGGCCAGGTAGGCTGCAATGGCCGTGTCATAATCACGAGTATGCTCGAATGCTTTCACGGCCAGGTTGTGCCGCTGCGTGAGGTCAAGCTGGTCGGTTCGCAGCGCGTCCAGGACGGTCACATAATCGGCCGGGTCGCAGATGACGGTGACGCGGGCGAAATTTTTGGCGGCCGCCCGCAGCAGGGTCACGCCACCGATGTCGATTTGCTCCACGGCCTCGGCCAGGGTCACGCCGGGGTGGGCAATCGTTTCGTTAAACGGGTAGAGGTTACAGACCACCAGGTCGATGGGCCGGATATTTTGGGCAGTCAGATCGGCCGTATCCGCCACATTATCCTGGGCCAAAATGCCGCCGTGAATGGCCGGGTGCAGCGTTTTGACCCTGCCCCCCAGCATTTCCGGCGAGCCGGTTACCTCGGCTACGTCCAGCACCGTCAGCTTGGCCTGGCGCAGCAGCCGGGCCGTGCCGCCGCTGGCCACCAATTCGTAATGGAGGGCAGCGATGCCCTGGGCAAATTCGACTAATCCACTTTTATCGTACACGGAAAGAATGGCTCGTTTTTTCATAGGATTGAACTGTATCACAAGGTGGCAGAGTGGCAAAGTGGCGAGGTGGCAAAGTGGCAAGGTGGCGGAGTGGCAAAGTTACCTCGCCACTCCGTTACTCCGCCACTTTGCCACTCTAAAATGGCCAGAAGATGGGGACAAAGATGACCACCAGGACCAGCACCACCAGCGTCAGCGGCAGGCCGACCTTGAGGTAATCAACAAAGCGGTAGCCACCCGGCCCCATGATCATCACGTTGGCCGGGTGGGAAACGGGGCTGGCAAAGCTGGCCGAGGCGGCCATGGCCACCGTCATCATCAGCGTCAGGGGCGAAATACCCATTTCGCCGGCCGTATTAAAAGCGATAGGGGCCATCAGGACCACCAGCGCGGCGGTGGGGATAATTTGGGTGGCCAGCGAGGTCAAAATAAAAATGGCGGCCACAACCGCATGAGGCCCCATTCCCCCGGCCACGGCAATCACTCCTTCAGCCAGCAGCGCGGCCGCCCCTGTTTGCTCCAGGGCTACCCCCAGCGGCAGCATCCCGGCAATGAGGAAAACGGCCGGCCATTCGATGTAGCGATAGGCTTCGGTCATCGTCAGGCAGCGGGTCAAGACCATCAGTGTGGCCCCGGCGACGGCGGCAATGGCAATGGACAGATAACCCAGCAAGACGGGCAGCAGGATGGCCACCATAATCAGAACGGCCACGGGTGCTTTTTCCAGGCGTAGAAACTCGGTGGCCGGTTCGGTCAAGACCAAAAAGTCTGGCTCTTTGTGCAGCAGCCGCAATTTTTCCCGGTCACCATAGACCAGAACAGCATCGCCAAAGCGGAGAGCCCTATCACGCAGATCGGTGCGAAAAGCCTCACCGCCGCGCCAAATGGCCAGGACGGTAAGGCCATATTTGTCGCGAAATTGCATTTCGCGTAAGGTTTGGTCCACCAGGCGGGATTGGGGTGAGAGGATGATCTCGGCCAGACTGGCTGCTTCTGTTTCCAGTGTACTCAGGTCGGGCAATGCCTGGCTTTCAATGGTCAGGTTTTGCAGGCCGCGCAAAATGGCCAGTTCGTCCGGTGTGCCCTTGACCAGCAGCATATCGTTGGGGGCCAGACTGGTGTCGGGACTGGGCATCAGTTCGGTTTCCCCGGCGCGGGATATGCCCACAACGGTTAGCCCATAGGCATCACCCAGCCGGCTTTCGGCCAGGGTGTGTTCAACCAGGGCCGAGTCAGGCGGGATACGCAGCAGGACGAAGCGGTCTTGCAGATGGTAGAGTCGTTCCAGGTCAACGGCAGGCGTAAAGTTGAGGGGGGTGAAATCGGCCGTTTCGGTCAACACCTCTAGCTGCTCCCGCGCCCCTTGCAGCAGCAAAACATCCTCGGCCTGAAGCTGCATGTCAGCCAGGTTGGCATAGTGGGCTACCCCCTGCCGGCGAATGGCCAGCACATTGACGTTAAAACGGCGGCGTATGCGTGCCTGGTAGAGCGTGCGGCCGATCAGGTCAGAATCGGGGGCCAGGTGGGCTTCGGCCATTCTGATTTCCTCGGCTAACAGGGACTGTATAGCGGCCTGGTTTTCTTCCAGGCGAAATTGTTGGGGGCCGTGCCACTGGGTTAACGATTCTTGTTTCCCTTGTACCAGCAGCCGGTCGTTGGACTGGAGCAGATGACCCGGTCGTGGGGCCACCAGCGTCTGGCCGTTGCGTAAGATGGCCAGCACGTTCAGCCGCAGAGCAGAGCCGATGCGGCTTTGGACCAGGCTCTTGCCGGCCAGGGGAGAATCGGGCGGTAAATTGATGATAAAAAGTCGCTCTCCCAGCAGGTATTGGGCTTGCAGGTCTCTGGTGTCGCCAACGGCCGTTTCGGACACCGGATCGCGCGTGGGCAGCAGATGACGCCCTATCAACGTCACAAACAAAATGCCGGCTACCATGATCGTCAGGCCAATGGGCGTAAAGTCTAGCAGTTGGAACGGTTCCAGCCCATATTCCGTCAGGGCATCACTGACCAGCAGGTTAGGCGGTGTGCCGATTAGCGTCGTCAGGCCACCCAGCAGCGAGCCGAGGGCCAGGGGCATTAGCAGCCGGGAGGCCGGTCGTCTGGTGCGCCGGGCAATATCAATCACTACCGGCAGCATCATGGCCGCCACGCCCACATTGTTCATAAAAGCCGACAGTACCCCGGCCGTGGTCATAATCACGGCAATGAGGCGAGCCTCCCCGGTACCGGCCAGCCGCAGCACTTGCCGCCCCAAAATGTCGG
This sequence comes from Chloroflexota bacterium, assembly GCA_046484685.1. Lineage (GTDB taxonomy): Bacteria > Chloroflexota > Anaerolineae > Promineifilales > Promineifilaceae > SLGK01. Next base: position 4,730 of record JAWOIM010000435.1, read on the forward strand.
CAATGCCGGTCACTGACAGACCCCCGCTGATGATGAACATAGCCCATATGGTGACCACGGCCGGGTTGCTAAAACCAGCCAGCGCCTGTGTCGGGCTGACCAACCTCGTTACCGCCAGCAGGCTCAGCACCAGCAGCGCTACCAGGTCCATACGCAGCTTTTCGGTGACAAACAGGACCACCGCCATGATTAAAATAGCCAGAACTAGAACAATTTCGGGTGTCATTTTGTTACCTTAACACGTGTTGCGTATTGCGTATTGCGTAGAAGGTGTCGAGATATACTACGCACTACGTACTACCTTCTCTTCAACAAATGCTGTCAACCCTTGCAGCAGCCGCGCCAGCCGCGCCACATTAAGATCATTATCGGCTGGTGAATGAATGCGTGGGATGTAATAGCCACCGGGAATTAGTGACTTATTGGCAAAAGAGATATTAATCGCCTTTTCCTGCTTGAAGGTGTAATTGTCAGACAGCGGCAGCCAGGCCATATCGATCGGCCGTGCCTGGGGAAAATGGGCCTGTACAAAGGGGATGACCTGCTGGGCCAGCGTGTCATTGTTACGGCCGTGATAGACAATAAGCGGAACCTCACCCCGTGAGACACAATCCAGATTGATAATGGCTGCTTCCGCATAGGGGTAGGCACGCTCATCCCAGACTTGTTTAAGGCCGCGTGATCCCAGCAGTCCCAGCTCCTCGTTATCCAGAAAAACGAGCTGCACTTGCCGGCGCAGGTCCGGCTTATCCTTGAGCCAGTCGGCCAGGGCCATGAGGGCGATAACGCCGCTGGTATTGTCCTCTCGATTGCGGGGGTTGGGGATAAAAAGCGTGACCATTGACAGGACAAAGAGTAAAGGAATGGCCATTAATATCAGGCTAAGCCAGGGAAGGTCTGGGGGGACGGCAGGCAGCAACATGCCGGGCAGGTAGAGCAGCAGCAGCAAAAAAATCATGCCCGTAATTTGGCGCGTGTGGCCAAAAAGGTAAAAGAGGGGCGGAAACCAGAAGGGCATGATGGTGGGTGTATCGAAATGGGCGGTAAAGATAATGCGCGGTTTTTCACAGACGGTAGTCAACAGCCGATTTTTGATTAACGTTCTGACCTCGATGTGCTCTGTCTCAAAGTGGCGAGCCTGTAATTCTTGTTCTAATTCGTGCAGGAAAGCTTCTTTTTGCCTTTTCGTTAGACGAAGTGGGTGGCGCCGGCTCCAGGCCAGATCCCAGTTGGCTATTAGCTGTTGTTGCTCCACGTATTGCGCCTCCATATATAGATATTGATTGGTAACTGCGAGCTAATCGGGTCTACGAAAGACCTGTCAGAGAATGTCATTCCTGCGAAAGCAGGAATCCAGGCGACAACTTGTTCGTAGACCCCAGCTAATCATAACACGCTCCTGGCAGATCCAAAATATGGTACAATCGAGCCTTCATAGCAAAAAATAGATAGGGACTTTTGGATTTTGCGGGGTTTGACGTGAAACGTGAAGCGTGATGGGCTTCGCGAACTGGTCACACATCACAGCTTGCCCTGAGCAGCGTTGAAGGGGTGAATGAAAATTCATCGTCTACCCCTGACTTGATCAGGGGCCATCGTCCATGGTCTATTTTCGTAGGAGATAGTTGTATGCTTAGAACGATGCGCCTGTGGGAATGGCTGCTGCTGCTGGTTGGGCTGCTGCTTTTTGCCCTCCAGGCCGGTTTGAGTTCTCCCCAAAAATCGGCCGCTTTTGATGAACAATACCATATTACACGGGGGTATGCTTACCTCAAGACCGGCGATTTCCGTATGAGTCAGTTTCATCCTCCGCTGCTCAATCTCTTAAGTGCCCTGCCCCTGCTTGGGCGCACTGACGTGGTTTTGCCTACCGACCACCCTGCCTGGGAAACCGGCGACAATTTTATCTTTGCCCACCACTTTTTATGGGAGGCCAATGGAAATTCCCATGACCTGTTGCTCTGGGCACGCTGGCCTATGATTGGGCTGGGGCTGCTGCTGCTGCTCATCCTGTTTGTATGGGCCAGGCAGATGATAGGGCATTGGCCCGCCTGGTTGGTGTTGGGTCTGGCCACGCTGGATCCGAATTTGATTGCCAATGCTCGCCTGGTCACAACCGATTTGGGGCTGACGGTGATGTTGACGCTGGCGCTGTGGCGTACCTGGTGCTGGTTAAAACGGCCGTCTCATATCAACCTCGTCCTGTTGGGCATCGCCGCCGGTCTGACCATGAGTGCCAAATATACCGGCTTAATTGTCTGGCCCATTCTCTTTCTAATTTTGCTGCTGGCGGGCAAACAGCAGCAGACGCTGAAAGGCAGCCGGCTCTTGACCTTTGTCCCTATTTTGCTGGTAGCTTATGCAATGCTGTGGGCCATTTTCCGTTTTGACGTAGGCGTTGTGCCCGTGCCGGCACTGGCCTGGCTGCCGCCCATTCCCGCGCCCCATTATTTTTCTGGTGTGTGGGACACCTTTTTGAACATTGAAGCCCAACCCAAAACTTCCTTTTTGTTAGGAGACATTTCAGCGCGCGGCTGGTGGTATTATTTTCCCGTGGCGTTGCTGGTGAAAACGCCGCTGCCGCTGCTGCTGTTAGCCCTGGTTGGGGGGGGGCTGGCACTGTGGCGAGAGGGCTGGCGCGAAACGGCCGTTCTCTGGCTGCCGCCGCTGCTGTTTATGGGCCTGGCCATGACGGGGCGCATTACCATTGGCTATCGCCATATTCTGCCCCTGGTTCCCTTTTTGATTATGCTGGCTGCCTACAGCCTGAAATACGTAGCCGGCAGTTTCACTTTTTTCCGGGACAGCAGTGACCAGATTGAGCCAAACGCGGGCCTTTTCCAGAATCGCTCCCTGGCTGTAGGGGTATTGATAGGCTTGCTGCTGTTAGGGCAGGCCATCATGGTGACCCGTCTCTATCCCCATTATGAATCTTTCTTCAATTTGGTGGTGGGTGGGCCGTCAGGTGGCGATCAGGTGCTGGTTGATTCCAATATCGACTGGGGGCAGGATTTAATTATGCTGCGCCAACTTATGGACGAGATGGGGATAGATCGGGTCTATCTTTCTTACTTTGGTACGGCCACGCCGGAACGCTATGGGCTGCGCTACTATCCCATTCCCGGCTTTTTACGTTTTGTCACCGGCCCGGAAATTGACGGTTACAATCCGTACTCCCCGCCACCGGGCTGGTATGCCATCAGCGTCACCAGCCTGCGCCTGGGGCTGTTGGAGCAAAATCTGGATATATATGCTTATTTTTGGGATAAGGAACCGGTGGCCAGGGCCGGCCATTCCATCAATCTCTATTATGTTGATTATGCGGAGGAGATGCCGCGGCTGCGAACGGCCGTATCGGGAACGGCCGTTTCTGATATACCGGCTGCCCAACTGGGGCTGCGTGAGGGCCATCGTCTTATTACCAAATGGTCGGGACGGCCCGAAATTGAACTGTTTGCAGCCGAGGCCGTTGTTTACCCCGACGGCTTTCAGTCCCAACCGGACACCAGTTTTGGCCCTGACCTGTTTGCCCTGTCCGGCTACGTTTTGCCTCAGACTACGTTTGCGCCCGGCGAGACGATTGAACTGGTTCTGTATTGGCAGGTGGAAGCGGCCGATTTTTTCCACACCTTGCCCCTGCCGGCCCCCTCACGGGCGGCACCGCTGGCCGCATTTGTCCATTTGTCGGCTGAGGACCCCGGTGATATTGTGACTCAATATGATGGCTGGGATGTGGCCCTGACCGGTTTGGAGCCGGGGGATGTTATTCGGTATCCCCTTACTCTCACCGTGCCGGCTGACACGCCTCCCGGCACCTATTATCTACGCCTGGGCCTGTATATGCCCCAATCCGGGGCGCGGCTGCCGGTTATAACGCCTACAGAAACGGCCGATTGGGTGACATTGCCGCCTGTGACCGTGCGCTAATTACAGGGGTGCCAGCCAGCCAGAAAGGTTCAATATCTGAATGCCAACAGCAGTTACTCCGTTCCGGGCATGGTTTGCGCCCGTAACAAATCCCGAATTTCAGCCAGCAGCTTCTCCTCATTCGACGGCTCTGGCGGGGGCGTCGCTTCTTCTTCCGCCTTCTCTTCCCGTTTCAGCTTGTTGATTTTGCGAATCATGATAAATATGACAAATGAGACGATAAGGAAGTTGATAACGGTGTTGATGAACAGCCCATAGTTGATCGTGGCCGCCCCGGCTTCTTGGGCGGCCGCCAGGCTCTCATAGCTGCCGCCGGAGAGGTTGATGTACAAATCCGTAAAATCAACGCCGCCGAACAGCCAGCCAATGGGGGGCATAATAATGTCATCGACCAATGAGCGGACAATGGCATTGAAGGCGGCCCCAATAATGACGGCCACGGCCAGGTCAATGACGTTGCCTCGCTGAATAAATTCTCGAAACTCTTGAAACATATATACTCTCCTTCGCCGAGGGTGCAGCTTGCCTTATCCTAAAATTTCTGGGAGGGTGGGAGTCTGCCCCAGTCGTATTTCCACGGCCGTTAAATCTGCTTTCATGTCGGGTAAGTGGGGGTAGTCGGGCTGCTTGTCATACTGTTCTTTGAGATAATCCAGGCCATGCTCGAAATCGGCCATCTGGCCGTATGCTTCCTGGGCTGCCTGCGGCCGGCCGGTTTGCTCCAGAGCAACGCCCAAATAATAATGGGCCAGCAGCTCATATTCGGGCAAGGGCAGGCTGCGTTTAACGGCCGTATGCAGCGGCTCCACAGCTTCTTCGTATAGTCCCTGACGGTGCAGGCTCAGTCCCAAATGGTAGGTGTAAATAGCATTGTCGGGATCCAGGTCCAGCGCCTGCTCATAAATTTCGGCTGCTCGCTCAAACTGCTCCTGGGCCAGATAGACCTGGCCCAGCGTGTTGTAGACGGGGTGGGCGTCAGGATTCAGGGCAATGGCCCCGCGCGCATCTTTTTCGGCGCGCACAAAATCGAGATTGGTTAGATGAATGAGCGCTCGCAGCTGCTGCGATTCCCAAAAGTCAGGGCGGGCCTCAATCGCTTTGTTAATCATCTGCAGCGCCTCGCTCATGCGCCCCTGGCTAAAATAGCGCAGAGCCACCCGGTAAGAAACAGGTGTATCCAGCAGCCGCTGCACGACCAGCAGTAAGAAGGTAAGGCCCACGCCAATGACCAGCGGGCGGGCGCTGCCGCTGCTAAAGCTGAGCGCAATGCCCACCAGGGCCGGCACGGCAAAAAGCAGAGCCAGCAGGCGCACGTTGGGGCGGGCGTGGCGCGTGTAGTAGAGCAAATAGGCAAAAAGGGTGAGGCCGATGATGATAGAAACGGCCGTGTTAAACTCACCCGGCACAAGCAAATAGACGACCACACCCACCAGCCAGATAGCCAGAGCAATGACTACCGGCAGTAAAAAGCTGGAGCGCAGCTCACGCGGAGACAGGCCGTGTTTGGAACGGCGATTTTCAGAGTTTTTCATAGGGGTGATGATACGATGATGTGGGGAAAATATCAACGTGAAACGTGATACGTGACGAGTGAAAAGCTCACGGATTACGTTTCACGCATCACGTTTCACTAAACTAACTTTATCTTTTCGCGTAAATAATCTTCGGGGTTAATGGAGTAAGCTTCGCTGACGCTGTCCTTACCCATGCTAATGCCATAAATTGTTTGGGCGGCCTGGATGGTTCCCCGGTTGTGGGTGATGATGACAAACTGGATGTTCAGGCTCAACTCGCGCACCATCTCGCGAAAGCGGTTGATATTGGCCTCATCCAGGGCGGCGTCCACCTCGTCCATGACGCAGAAGGGAGTAGGCGAGACCTTGAGCAAGGAAAAAATGAGGGCCGCCGCCGTCAGTGAACGCTCACCGCCGGAAAGCAGCGCCAGCGGCTGGTCACGCCGGTTGGGCAGACGGGCTACAATGTCTACGCCGCTGATGGTCAGGTCATCGGGATCGGTCAGCACCAGTTGAGCCGACCCGCCGCCAAAAAGCTGTTCAAAGGTACCGCCAAACACCTCGTTAACCTGCCGCACCGTCTCGCCAAACGCCTGGGAGGTTAGATCATCCAGTTCGGCGATGACCACACGCAGCTGGCCTTCCGTGTCGTTCAGGTCTTCGATTTGCTGGGTGAGAAAGTCGTAGCGGGTTTGTGTCTCTTCATATTCCTGGGGGGCATCGGGGTTGATGACCCCCATGCGCTGCATCTGGCCCCGGTAATTGTGGATTGTCTCTTCAATGTCGTCGGGCAGTTCATCCACGCTAGGAAGCTGTTCAACCACTTCACCAATGGGCAGGGGGGTAGGGCCGGTCTGCTCTTCGTCGTAGGCCAGGGCTACCAGGCCCAGGTCGGCCTTGATTCGCTCTTGCAGCCCTTCAAGCTGGTTTTCGCGCTGGGTGAACTGGATGCGTGTCTGGGTATACTGGGTTTCCAGGTCGTGGGTGCGCCGCTGCACGGCCGTCATCTCTTTTTCCAGACCGGCTAGCTGCTGGCGCAGCTGCTGCAGTTGAACACGCAGCGGTTCAATCTGGGCATCTAGCTGTTTCAGACGGACTTGCAGTTGTTGACGGCCGTTTTCTTCTTCATCCAGGCTAATTTGGGCCTGCTGCCGCTGCAGGCTGCTGCGCCGCTCTTGCAGACGGCCGATTTGTTTTTCAACCTGGGCCAGCGTAGTGCGGCGGCTGTCCACCACCGCCTGGCGGCCGGCCACAATCGTCTGGGCGGCCGCGCTTTCCTGACGCAGAGCGTGCCGTTCCTGCTGGCTTTCGGCAATGGGCAGAGATTCCAGGTGGGTGTTGGCTTCGGCCACGGCCGATTCTGCGGCCACTAATTCCGTTTGCCAGGTCTGGCGTTGGGTCGCTACCTCGACTATACGGGCTTGCAGCCGCTCTACCTCAGCCAGACGGGTCGCCTGCTGCCGGGCGGCAAACTGCTGCTGCTGCCGGGGGTTTGCAGGGTGAGCACAATGTGCCGACCGTTAGCCTTGGCGATCTCCAT
>JAWOIM010000538.1:0-7043 GCA_046484685.1 Chloroflexota bacterium
GGTGATAATAAGGACCTGAACGCCTTTGGTGATCAAATCTTCCACGTTGGCCCGCTCTTTGGCAGAATCCCCCTGGCTGAAGAGGATTTCCACTTCATAACCGGCGGCTTCCAGCGCCTCTATGAAGCGTGTTTCATCCTGTACCCAGCGGGGTTCATCTTTGGTCGGCAGCACAATGCCTACTTTACCGGTCAAAACTTCGGCCGGTGCCTCAACAGCGGGAGCCTGTACGACCGGCTCCGGCTCTGTAACAGTAGGGCTGCTGCAAGCAGCCAGGGCGAGAATAGCCAATAAGGCCATCAGGGACAGAATTGTTTTCAAATACTTGTCTTTCATTGCTTTTTCTCCTCCAAAAGTAAGTTTGAAGCGAATTCCCCAAAAGTGATTATCCCCAACAAGGCTATAGGTTTGGAATTCGCTATTGTACAAAATAGCCAAATAATTAGGGATCCTTTAGGTAATTAAACACGATAACAAAACGGCCGTATACCCTTACTCCCCTTTATTACGGTAGGGAAATACCCTTTGCCGTGTGGGGGATTTCCCTTACTCCTCTCATTTATTCCCCAAATGAAAATCCATCAGCCACCCTTCCTCGTCCATCGTCCATGGTCCATCGTCCATGGTCCATCGTCCATGGTCCATCGTCCATGGTCCATCGTCCATGGTCCATCGTCCGCGGTCCATCGTCCATGGTCCATCGTCCGCGGTCCATCGTCCATGGTCCATCGTCCGCGGTCCATCGTCCATGGTCCATCGTCCGCGGTCCATCGTCCGCGGTCCATCGTCTCACAGACATGGCATCGCGCTGCATTTCTGGCATAATAGCCGCATGACTCTGACACGTATTCTACTGGCCGACGATCATGATTTGGTACGCGTTGGCCTTCGCAAAGCATTACAAAACCGGCCAGAATTGCAAATTGTGGGCGAAGTCGGTGATGGGCCAAGTCTGATGCAAGCCATTGAGCGGCTGCGACCCGACATGCTCATCATTGACGTGGCCATGCCTCAATTTGAGCCGATTACAGCCACCCGACACATCCGCCGCCAGTATCCCGATATGACCATTTTAGTGGTCAGCGCTCATGATGATGACGTTTACGTCCAGGGCTTGCTGCGCGAAGGGGTGAATGGATACCATCTTAAAGATCAGCCGCTGGATGATTTGCTGCTGGCAGTGGAACGGGTGCTGTCCGGTAAGCGCTGGCTTTCTAGTCCCCTACTCGATAAACTTATCCAGTCAGACGAGGCACCCCCCTCTACCAGCCCGCCACTTTCGCCACGGCAGCTAGACATTTTGCGGCTGCTGGTAGAAGGATTGGACAATCGGGCTTTGGCCGCTCGCTTGCAGATCAGTGTGAAGACGATTGAAACACACCTCACGCGGCTGTACCGGCGCCTGAACGTGCAAAGCCGCCTGGAAGCCGTACATTATGCCCATGAGCATTCAAACGTTATGAGCCATGTGGTGGCCGCGGCGGCGGACGGGAAACCCGCACCGGGTGCAGATCCCCACAAAGAAATTTTGGTGGTAGACGATAACCAGCGCTACCGTCAGCAGTTGGAGCGGATGATCAGCCGTATTTATCCACAGGCGACCGTCTATGAAGCGACAAATACGGCCGAGGCACTCTCCCTGCTGCGGCAGAGACAGTTGGCGTTAGCTTTTGTGGATGTAGTATTGGGTGATGAAAGCGGCATTCGCTGCACACAGCAGTTGAAGGCGCAATCTGCCCACCTGCGTGTTGTGCTGATGAGCGCCTATCCCGACCGTGAATTTCACCGGCGCGGCCTGGAATCCGGGGCCAGCGCCTTTGTGGATAAGAAGGATATGGACACGACCTCATTGTATCAAATTATTATGGATGCCCTCGGCTGAGATGGATATGCTGCTGCAGGCCACGGCGTTGAACAAACGGTTCGGCGTTTTACAAGTATTGCGTGGGGTCAGCCTCGATATTTACCCCGGCGAAGTGGTGGGATTGGCCGGCAACAGCGGTGCCGGCAAGACGATATTGATGCGTATTTTGGCCGGACTGCAGTCGCCCGATCAGGGGCAGCTTGTGCTTAACGGCCGTTCCCTCTCCTGGCCTTTTCACGCAAAAAAACATGGCCTTAGCCTTATCCACTCAGAGCCGATGCTGGCCGACCAATTTGATATTATTAGCAATATCTTCCTGGGGCACGAAATCAAATGGCACCTGTGGGGCCGCAGCAGCAGCCTGTTAAACCAGCGTAAGATGTACGAGGAAGCCCAACGCCTATTGGCCTTGCTGGACGTAGAATTTCCCAGTTTGCAGGAAAAAGTCGGCAATCTTTCCGGTGAAAAGCGGCAGCTTGTCTCCCTGGCTCAGGGTATGGCGGCCCCGGCCATTTTACGGCTGGTGGATGATCCAACGGCGCTGCTGAGTACCCCCTACCAGGCCCGGCTGCTGGAATTGATTGAAGGATGGCAGCGGGAAGGAACGGCCGTTCTTGTTAGCAGCCAAAACCTTGACCACCTTTTCGCCGTCACCGACCGCATTATCGTCCTGCGCCAGGGTCAGGTCACCGCATCCCTGCACACTGACGAAACCAACCGGGAAGAGATCGTCGCCGCCATGGTCGGCACCGACGAACGACAGCAGCCCACGCCCGTCATCTGGGCGCTGGACAGCTACTATCAGGCTAAACAGCAGGCGGAAACTCTTTCCCATAACCAGCTTTTGCTGGAGCAGGATTTAGCCGTTCGGGATACGGTCAACCAACAGTTGTTGGCACAACTGTCTGAACAGGTGCAGGCGCTGGACAGTGCCAACCTGGCGCTGCAAGGTGCGCAGCGGCGCCTGCTAATGCAGCGCGAGATGGAACGTAAACACCTGGCGCGTGAACTGCATGACGAAACCATTCAAGACCTGCTGGGGCTAACTTATCAGTTAGAAGAGATCGCCAGCCTGGCCGGCGACAACCAGACCCTCGTTAACGAGCTGGACGACGTGCGCCAGAGTATCCGCCGCCTGGTCATTAACATTCGCAGCATCTGCGGCGATTTGCGTCCGCCAACGATTGACAGCCTGGGGTTAGGCGCTGCCCTCACCTCATACAGCCGCAGTTGGAGCGAACGCACCGGCATTGGTGTAGACTTGACGCTGGCCGAAAATTTGGGCCGTTTGCCGGAAACGATTGAGCTTTCTATTTTTCGCATTGTGCAAGAAAGCCTGAACAACATTTGGAAGCATGCGCACGCCTCACAGGTACAAATTACCCTGGCCTACGCCTCACGGCGGATGCTGCGCGTCAGCGTCAGCGATAATGGCGTTGGTCTGCCGAAGGGTTTTGCCTTGACGGGGTTGAGTGATTCCGGCCATTTTGGCTTGCTGGGTATCAGCGAGCGGGTAGCACTTTTAGGAGGGCGGCTCAGTTATCGCAACCAGAAGCAAGGAGGATTACTCCTTATTGTAGAGATTCCTCATCCGCGTGCCGTTTTGGAGGAGTAAGCTGCCAACGTGTACCTGAGAAAAGTGACCGTATCGCGGGCGGTTGCTACAAACCTGAATCGCCAGTAACTATACAGACCGGACAGGTTTCCACCAGACTGTGGAATTGCCCAGCGCTTCGTTAAAAACCTGTCAGGTCTTGAGAGGCTGTATAGTTACAATCGCCAATTTATTTGCAGTCGGTTGCTTAGCGGCTAACAAACGTAAACAAACTGGTCAGAGCCAAGAAAAAAGCCAGATTAATCAGCGTTTGGCTGCTCCCCGGCGAAGGCCGATATTCAACAGCCACGCGCAGTAAAATAAGTAACGCTATAAGAACGAGTACCGCGGCCGCGGCCTGCCAGGGTGGCTTTTTGTAAGTGGGGTAAAGTTTCCTTAAACTGACTCTGAGTACATAGGCAAAATAAACACTCATGGCAATGATAATAAACGCATTGATCATAGTAGTAGACGATAGTTCGGGCATAAACAGTCCTGCTAAAGTGCGCCGCACCTCCGTGCGTCGCACTTAAAGGTCATCATCAGACAAATATATCTTTAATTCTTCCGGCAAATTACGGCCGTCGCTGACCTGCTCCAGCGCCTCCACCCCTTTGTCGACATATTTGTGCAGCAAGACAGGTCAAAAAGGATAGCACAAGGAAAATTAGTAAGCCAGTTTCGGGCCTCGTTAAATTTATGATATGGTATAATAAGCCAGGAATCAACCGTCTGGCAGTCTGCCGGAGAACCCCATTTTGCAGCCGAGGTATCTTTGAATTTGGGCCCGGGTGTCAAAATCCTGATTCTTTAGGCTTGTACAGAACATAATCAAAATCGTGTATTATTAGTTACCAAGGAATGAAAAATGATTTGTAAACAAGTTGTATCTTTTTTATTTTGGCCCCGTCTAACCGGCCTGGCTTTGCTGCTGAGCCTGCTGGGTCTGATGGGCCTGATGGCATGCAGCCCGGCCACAGAAACAGAACCGGCAGCGACAGCCATCGTATCACCTACAGAAGTAAGTCCAGAAACGGCAACGGCCGAACCCACCCCCATTCCCGCTACCCCCACCAGCACACCGGCCACAGCCCACAGCCCCCTCCTGGACGAACCCATCAGCCGGCCCCCGGCCGAGCAGCCGCCAGACCCACCCCCGGTCTGGCACGATGACGTGGACGGCAAATGGCTGCCCACCACTATTCGTGCCGCCACCGACCTGGTCAACTGGGCCGAGGGCGACCCGGCACAAATTCTGGCCCAAATCGAGACCTGGGGTCAAATAGATGAATTTGCTTTGGATGAAGAGGGCCGGCTGTCTAATGCCTGGGTAGAAACGGCCGATCTCAATCAGGACGGACAGGCAGAACTGCTGCTCGCTTTTCCGCCACGGCAAGAAGTATGCAGGGATGAAGCGTGCCACATTTCTCTTTGTGAATTCCTCACCTGCCCCGCTTTTCTACTCCTGTTTAATCAGGTAAATGGCCTCTATGTACCGGTCCACCTGATTGAGGATGCCGTGACCGATTGGCGAAAATGGCTCGATGCCCCCACTTTATTCCATATAGGCGATCTGACAGGCAACGACCGTATTGAACTCCTTATTCAACAGAATGCCTGCGGGGCACATAGCTGTTACAGCAGCCTACTAATAGGAAATTGGAACGGTACAGCGTGGCAGAATTACGGCCGTATGGAGCAAAGTTTTTCTGAAATCAGCCTGGTTCCTGATGCCGAAAGCGGCGTTACCGGCCAAATGGAAATTCATTTCTACGGGGGCATCGTCGGCTCGGCCGGGGCCGGGTTACAGCGACCCCAGACAGAGATTTACCGCTTTAAAGACGACCGCTACTATCTGGCCGAAGTTATGCCTGCGGCCGACGACCATCCCTACTACCTGCTCCTCGACGCCCACACCGCCCTCGGCCAGAATAATTCCGACCAGGCCTACGCTCTGGCAACCAACACCCTGGACCACATCGCCGCCTTCCGCAACGACGTGCGCGAATTCATGTTCCTGGATGATTGGTCCGTGCCCCGCATCGCCGGCCTGGCCCACCTGCAGCGCATGATGGTGAGCGCCCTCAACGACGACATGTCGGCCATGTTCATCGAGCGGGACACCATCATCCCCTACGACATCCCTGTTTATGCGGAGGCGGCCCAAACGTTTATAGACGTGTATGAAGAAACGGCCGATGCCGCTGCCGCCTGTGCCCAAATGGACGCCGTTCTCCAGGCCGATCCCGACCAATCCGCTCTGTTCGACTGGTTTGGTTACAATACGGAGATGCTGGAGAGTTATTGCCCGCTAACGCCGTGATGCGTGGATGTGAATCTATGGGGCCTCAGCTAGTGGGTTTGTCCCGAAAATGGAACAAATCACCTACCCTGACGCCAAACACCGCTTGCATATACTTATCTCTTCGGACAGTAAAGAGGTCGTAAAAAGATCAGCACTCGTTTTTGAGCATAGCATTCCCGTGAGGTTGGGCCCGGCGGGAAGCTATGGAGAATGTTAATTGATATTACCAGGTTGAAACTTTCCACCTACAGGTAAGTAACTATACCCTTCGGATATTAAACTTTGGTAATCGGCTAGCATCCGTCTCCCATCTATTATTAGATATGGAGCAGTAACGGTTCTCTTTATAACATTTGACAAAGTTCGAAACTCTTCCCAATCTGTTGAGATATATAAAGCATCTGAATCTTCAATAGCTGCTTGTACCCCTAAAAAATACTTTATTTTACTATAGAGAGGATTTTTGTCAGGAGAAAACCAATAAGACTGTGCTTCATTATTAGCTAAAGGGTCATACGCATGAATCGCAGAAACTCCTTGGGCTAAAAGTGAATTTACTGCGTTCAGAGATGCTGAATCTCTCATATCATTTGTTTGTTTTTTATATGTTAATCCTAACAACGCTACTGTTTTGTTTCCGAAATTATAATTTGCATCACTAGTTGCCCGTTCAATCAAATAACACTTTTGATGTTGATTGATGTTATATACAGCTTGCAAAAGATTAGTATTATTGTCTGTTTGTTTCATTTGATATATTAGAGAACGAATGTCTTTACCAAAACAACTACCCCCTGCCCCATTACTCACATATGCTCCCCAATTACTAATGCGGGCATCAGAGGTTACACCTAAACGCAAATCTTCCATGCTAATATTATCAAAAGTTTCTGCCAATCTTGCCCCAACCCCATTCCAAAAAGAAATATATGTTAAAAGCAGAGTATTTCCAACGTATTTTATAGCCTCTGCAGTTTCCGGTGTTGTTTCAATATAGCGAATTCGAACATGACTTACAAACTCACTATATAGATCCCGTAAGATATCAAAATCTTCTGAGGTATCTGCTCCTATAACAAGGCGATCTGGACGACGAGACCCTTCAATGGCTTTGCCTTGAGCTAAAAATTCTGGATTAGATGCTACCCCGACATTCGTAACACCAGAATCATTTAGTATTCTTTGGAGCAACCTGACTGTACCAATAGGTACAGTACTCTTGTTAACTATTAAAATACGCTTGGTCAAGGGCAGTTCTGAGCTGCTCAGCTTCTGCCTTA
>JAWOIM010000625.1:0-8421 GCA_046484685.1 Chloroflexota bacterium
CTTGCACGCTATGCTGCAAGTGGGACCGGGATGCCGGAGCCGATATCTGCATCTTTTCTTTGCCGGCGTCAATCAACCAGGCTTCGGCTTCGTGCAGCATGGCCGGTAAGTGGGAGAGAGGGGCACCTGACCGATGCCACGCCGCCGGTAGTCAGGGTGGACCATCAGGTTGGCCAGTTCCACTTGTTTGCGGCCCAGATAGCCACCGCAGCCGACGATACGGCCGTTTGCCTCCGCTACGAAAATAGCCCACTTGTAACCGGCCAGGCGGGTAAATAATTTGAAGGGAATCATGCGGCCACGGGTAGCCATCCGAATTTGCCGGGCGAAGCTGTCGGCCGTTTGGCCACGTGCTTCATATTCTTCGGCAAAGGAAAGAACGGCAATCTCTGCCAGGGCATCAACATCGGTTGTACGGAAAGGGCGGATAAGCAAGTCCATAATTCCTCATTTATGCCGACTATTGTTGTGCTTTTACAACAACTTTACTCGAGTAATTGTTGTGTTCACACAACAAACCCGAACAAGCGATCTGAAAAACCCTTGACAAACAGGCAAAAACCGTTTAGTATAGTTATAACTAGGCTATTTAAGTCTATGCTAGGAGCGCGGGATCATGTTTAAAGCAGATTTTGTGGGACGCAGCCGTGAGTTGGAAGTGATGGAAAATCTATGGCAGTCAACCAGAGCGGCTTTGCTGATTCTTTACGGGCGGCGACGGGTTGGCAAAACCAGGTTGCTGACCCATTGGCTGCAGCAGCGCCCACGGCAGGGTTTGTACTGGGTGGCAGAACCTTCCTCTGCCTTATCCCAACTGCGCTCTTTCTCCCAGGCGTTGATGGCCTTTATGGACCCGGAAGCGGAGGTGCCGCCTGATTTTACCTTTTCTACCTGGGAATTGGCTTTTCGTCAACTGGCACGGTATGCACAGAACCATCGTGTGGCCGTCTTTATTGACGAGGTGACCTATGTCATTGACGTCGATTCCGAGTTTGTCGGGGTGCTGCAGAAGGTGTGGGACAGCTGGTTGAGCGACTCCAATCTGGTGCTGGCCCTGGCCGGGTCTCAAATGGGGCTGATGCGCCAGCATCTTCTAAATTATGACGCGCCCCTTTATGGGCGAGCCACAGCCCCCATGCAATTGCCGCCCTTGCCCTACGGTTCCACCAAAGATTATTTCCCCAATTATAGTGCCACAGAACGGATTACCCTCTACGCCATGTGGGGTGGTGTGCCTGCGTATTGGGAGCGCCTGGATGCCGGCTTGAGTATCCTGGAAAATTTGCGCCGCCACATTTTGCCGGCCCACTCCTGGATGATCGATGAGTCGCGCATTTTACTGCAAGATTTTATTACCGATTTGAACAACTATGTAGGCATTTTGCGGGCTGTTGCCGATGGTCAGCAGGCCATGAGCGATATTTCGACCCGCACCGGCTTAAACAGCAGCAAAGCCTCATTTTATCTAAGTGTGCTGCGTGACACCGGCTTTGTGGTGCGAGAAGTGCCTATCACCCAGCGCGGCACCGATTCCCGGCGCGGTCGCTATTATGTAACCGATCCCTATCTGCGCTTTTTTTACTGCTTTATGTCGGCCCACCAGTCGAAGCTGGCTCTGGGGCAAATGGATGAAATGTTGAGCCTGATTCGGCAGGGATTGCCCGCCTTTATCGGCAACAACACCTGGCAAGAACTTTGCCGTGAATGGGTGCTGCGAGCCAGCGCCCAAGGGCAACTGCCCGTTTCCATAGATGATGTCGGCAGTGAGTGGGCCAAAAATTACACCATTGATGTGGTCGGTATTGGCGAGTCCTCGGCCAATATGGTCTTGGGAGATTGTTATTGGCAGGAAGAGCCTGTGGGTGTTGAAGCCATTGAAGCGCTGCTGCAAAAGACATCTACCATTGTGCCTAAGGCCAATCGGACGTGGTCGGTCTACTACGTCCTGTTTTCGGCCAGCGGGTGGACCGATGAAGCCCGCAAGCAGGCAGAGAACCTGATTGTCGACGTTCAGTCGGGCCGGCGGAAGCGATGGCAGCCGGTCGGTATTCGCCTGGTAGATATGGATGAATTAGACAGGGATTTAATACGATGGTCGGTTTAGATTTGGCCATCTACCACTGTTTGCCAGTTAACCTTGGCTGGCCGACAGTGGTGGGTGGCTCAATGGTCGCGCAATGGCCTCTTAAAAAAGGTCGTTAGCAGCAGTTGGCTACCCCTAGAAAGCAAAAAAGCCAGTGTTGTCACCCATCACTGACCATTTTTGCTTAAGCTATTCGTTGTTAATCGCATACTTCCGAAGCCTTGTGTGTTGGCAGCACGTAAGCCTTCTATTTATGAAAGAAGCCCCTTTGCTGGGGAGGGGGATGGTGTATCAACCCCTTGTGCGATTTGCCCTAAAGGATAGCATAACTTTCGCATAGCGTCAAATGAAATCAGATTGGCCATACTTGTGGCCAGACGGGCACTTAACAGCCAAAACGAGTTTGGGAAATCAACCAGTGTTGGTCATCTGAGCAGATGATCGCCACTGGCTGGTGGCTCAGGCCCCAGAATGCAAAAAAGCCGGTGCGGCAACACAGGCTTTTGCAGAAGTATCTATATTCTTAATCGCATACTTCGCAGGTTTTGGGTGTTGGTAGCACCCTGACCTACTTAACTATGAAGCCCCTTCATTGGGGAGGGGGGGGGTGTATCTAAATACCTCCTATGCGACCTAGTTCAATAAGGAGAATAGCACAGGTTGTTTCCTGTGTCAACCCCTGCTGCGCGTTTCGTGTAGAAGGGTTGGCAGTAGGGCAGCTTTGCTATCAACCCCCATGTCGGTTGCTGCTAAACCGTCGCCGGCTTTGCTGGCGGCCAACGAGCGTCTATTAGAGCTGCGAGCGCAGGCCCAGGCTGAGCGCCTGCCGGCCGTGCCACCCTGGTCAGAAGCAAAGACAGACCTGTCCAGCCTCGACGACCTCCTGGCCGACCGGTCGCTTACGCTGCCGCACCATTTGGGGTGGGGCAGTGAACCGCTGACCCGCGCCCTGCGTCAGGTCCAGGCCGGCCGGCAGGCTGAGCCGGTCACTGACGCTACGAGCCTGGTTGCACAGGCTACAAGCGAGAAAACGGCCGCAGCGGGCAATGGGGCTGGGGGTAGAGGCTATCCCTATAACCATAACAGGAAGCCTGCCGCTCCCTCGCTCGCGGAGCCAGACAACGGCCCTTACACCCGGTCAGAAGCCGACAGCAGCCCGTCTACAGCGCTCAAACCGGCCCCAGAGGTCAAACTCTACCCCGATATCGGCCTGGCCATGCTGCGCCGGGAGCAAACGGCCGCCGGCCGCCTCTGGCTGCTGCTGCGGGCGCTGGATGGGGAGGGCCGCGGCTGGCTTCGTGTAGCGAATGTGCGACTCCTCCTAACCCAAAAACCCTCAGCTACTTACCTCTGCGGCTGGCGGCAGTTACGCAATCTGCTGCGGGAGGGAGAAGGGCTGTACTGGACGCGGGATAAGGAGCGCATCTGGATCCGTGCGGCGGCTAAGGTCGCTTTTGGCTTGGGAGTAGAACGGCTGAGCGGCCGGCCGGTGGCTTTGCCGCTAGAGGCGTTATTGAACGGTATCGGCCGTTTCCGGGCCGAGCTGTATGCCGCCTTCCACAGCGGTCGAGTGAAAGTGACGCCTGGCGGAGAAGAGCAGGCAGCTCCCATAGCTCGTGAGACGCTAACAACCCTCAGTGGGGTGGGGGAAACCAGCCAGCGGCGCTACGAGCAGCAGCTTGAACGAAAAGAAACGGCCGTGCGCATCCAGCCCAACTTCGCCATCGGCCACAAGGCCAGCCAGGAGGAGCTGGAAGAAAAAGGCTGGCAGCAAGGCAATGCTTTATTTATGTTAGAAGACTTCCGCGGTCAGCAAGGACCCAAGGGAGAACAGTATGTCGCCTGGCAGTTGCCCAACAGCTACACGGGCAGCCACCAGCATCGTCCCCAAGGACGGCAGCGGCGCATTAACCGTTTTCTCGCTCGCGCAGCGAGAGACCAAGACCTGGTAATGAAAGGGATGCCGGGGAACGTGAGTCAGACGGTTGAGGCAAGGCAGCCCGACACAGCACGCGACAAACTGTACTATCCAACGGGCAAGCTGGCGGCGCAAGCCTTTAACCGGCGCAAAACCGACAGTTGCTATTGGCGCGAGCGGGTGACCAGAAATGGCCGTTACGCCATCTGGCAGCATTTGGAGCAAAATCAGCGCGGGGGAGTGGGCAGCCATGCTTGAGTCATGCTATTTTTTTATCTATCCGGTCGGAAAAAAGTGGTGGGCTTTTTAGGGATTAAAAAGAACTTTCCTGATTAGTGTTCAGATATGGGGGTAATAACTCTAAATGGCTATGCGAACAACGGGGCCTCTGGCACAAGCCATTATACTAGAATCTTATGTTTTAGATAATGAACTGTGTGGTCCTGGTCCATTTGCGGGCTGCGAGAAGTTTTGGTAGGATAATTTTAGGCATATATTCAACATGAGGAGGTTGTAATGATCGAGAAATCCCATAAATATATCCTGCATAAGGGCCTGGTGTTTGTGGCCATCGTCTGTCTCATGGCGCTCGCTGCCGCATGTGGCACAACAGAGGATACCGCAGATGACACCTTGTTGGCCGACGCTTTTGCCGGCGCTGTCAATGAATCTCTCTTCATCGGCGTCCTGGTTGCAGAAGACCCGCCTGCGCCGGACCGAAAAGCTCTCATTGTTTACCTTTGTGACGGGGCAGACTTCTCGACGTGGCTGTTTGGTGAGACTACCGGCGACAGTGCGGTTTTAGAGGGTGGCGATACATCTGTCGCGTTATCACTTGGCGAAGATAGTGTGACGGGCGAAGTTGTACAGGCAGGCGCTGCACCTCAACCGTTTGTAGCAGAACTGGGCACGGATGACGCCGGGCTGTTTCGTGGTGTAGAAACCTTTGACGGTCAAGATTATGTCGGCGGCTGGATTGTTCTTAATGACGGTCGCCAGCGCGGGGCTATTACCCTGGGTGGCCAGGTGGTCGAGAATCCACCACTGGATCTAACGACCAGAGAGGCGGAAACTTCGATGGGTATACTCGGCACCAACTGCTTTATAAACCCACATACTGGTGAGAGGATTTGCCGCTACCTTAATTAATCGGTAGGCCAGTACCAGCGCTTCACCCCGATTGCCGGCGGCCGCTTGTTTAACCAGCGCCGTATCCCCCTCAGGCTCACACCGTCAGGGCGAGGAAA
The DNA here is from genome assembly GCA_046484685.1 of Chloroflexota bacterium. Taxonomy (GTDB): domain Bacteria; phylum Chloroflexota; class Anaerolineae; order Promineifilales; family Promineifilaceae; genus SLGK01. The sequence continues at coordinate 5,249 of JAWOIM010000625.1, forward strand.
CGTTCCATGTAATAAACGGCCGTTTGTGCTGCCGGGGAAACGCGGGGCAGAACCGACTCAAAGGTATGCTCACAGCCGGGTAGCGGCAGGTAGACTACCGGCACACCGGCTTTTTTGAGCGCCTGGTGCAGCCGCTCAGCAGCCTGATGATCGACCAATACATCATGCGTGCCATGCAGCAGCAGCGTTGGCGGGCAGTCGGCATCCACGTAGGTGCTGGGCGAGATGAGCCGGTACATCTCTGGAATTTCTTCGAGCGAGCCGCCAATGAGGCCAGACACACCGTGGGCCACCTTGTCTTCCCCGGCCCAGGTCAGCAGTCCATTCACCCGTACCATTACATCTTCGGTAAGAACCGAGCCAAACCGGGCTTCCAGGTCGTGGTGCAGGGCGATCATATCCGGCGGCCCGTAAAAGGAAATGACCGCCCGGACCGAGCTGTCGCCCGCCACATCTTTTGGCTGTAAACCCGCATAGTTTGGTGTATAGGCGGCCAGCAGCGCCAGATGGCCACCGGCCGACTGCCCCACCAGGACAATGCGCTGCGGGTTAAGATTGTATTCGGCGGCGTGGGCTTTTAGCCAGATAATGGCCCGCTTTACGTCCATCACCATGCCCGGCAGGGAGGCCTGGGGGCTGAGCGTATAATCAATATCCATCACCAGGTGGCCCTGCCCGGCCAACTGGCGAAAGTAGGGGAATTTGCTGATGTTGCGCCGGCCAAACCGCCAGGCTCCGCCGTGGATAAAGATGATGGCCAGGCCGCTAGGAGGCACGTTCGGCGGCGGGCTGAGGAGGTCGGCATAGAGCGGGTTATCGGCGTCGGTGTTGTAGCCGTAGCGCACGTTGCGCCACACCTGCCCGTTTGGCTCACCATAGACCAACGGCCGCCAGGGACGGGCAGAGAAACGGGCGGCGATGTCAGGCGACAGGCGTGCCTCCCAATCAGGGCCAAAAGCGTCTGACATGAGGGTGCGGCGGGGGGCCACAATGGCCAGGAAATGACGCAGCGCAACGGCCCTCCCCGCTGCACCCCCTCCCGTCAGCACCCAATCGCGCCGCCGCCAGCCCAGTAAAGTGAGTAGAAAACTGGCCAGCGCCAGCAGCGGCGCCAGCGCCGTGGCCAGCAGTTTAGGCGCCCAAAGCAGGAAATGAAGCGGCCCATTGCGCGGATTGACCAACGAACTGGCTGCCAGCAGTGTTAAAAGGAAACTAAGGTATCGCATAAGCTTATGGGTAGGGTAGCGTCCAGGCGCTATAATGGTTCCGAGATCTGCTGCCGGATGAACTGTCCCACCAGAGCGGCCGTTTGTTCAGCATAGCTGCGGCCGTCGGGCAGTTTCTGCTTGAAGTCGAAATAATCGCCGCGACCGGTATGGCGCATCGGACCGGGATCTATGACGACGATACGGCCGTCGTGCCGGGTCTGGTTCCAGGCAGAATAGGGCCAGATCGGCCAGCGTCCCGGATACAAGAGTGCGCCAATGCTTGGGAACTTGTCCCTGGAGCCTTGTAAATGGAGAACTTTCCTGGCGGCAGCTACGCCCGGCTCGTTGGTGATGACGCCGCCGACAGAAACGATATAGATTGGGGCATCTAACATGCGCTGCAAATAAGGCGTGACGCCGGCCGCAATTTGCCCACCGCCGCTCCATCCCATCACGCTGATCGGCTTGCCGCTGCCGGGCCGGTAGCCGCGCTGCAGCAAGCTCAAGGCGATCTCTCTGGCCACGCCCACGTTGTAGATGGGACCATACCGGGGATCGCCGGAAACAGCCACTTGCAGCAGGTTGCGCACAAAAATGAGCGCAGCAAATAGGACCGGCCGGCCTCCCAGCCGGCTGTTGTGCAGCCGCTGCCAGAGCCAGGCCAACTGGCGTTCGCCGTTTAGTGGGTTGTTGGTTACGGAAAAGGGATACACGTCATCAATAATCGCCGCCTCGGGTATTTCGCCTTGCAGCAGATCAAGAAAGCTGCGCTCACGCCGGGAAAGTTCGGCGGCCGAAATACCGCCAATAGCCGTCAGATAAACCACGAAAAAATCGGCGTCTGAGGCAGCAGCGGGTATGGTGTCTAGCGGCGGTGGCGCTGTTGAGCGACGCCTTGACCAGCCGGACCACCAGCGCAACGCCTCTAGGGGCGAGGCCAGGGCCATCAGGACCAGAAGCACCAGCCCCAGTGCCAGCAGGCAAAGCAGCATTCCCCACGCCTGGCTCATGCCGCTTTCTCCTCCGGCTTAGCGCCGGGCAGGGATTGGGAATAGGCGCGTAACGCCTGGACAAAGCCTTCGACGGCGACCTCGGTGGTTAACAGTTCCGGCAGGCCGGTTGTCAGACGCCAGAGACCGCTTTGTACGGCCGTTACCACCCGCAGCCGGGTTACCAGTTCCAGTATGGCCCATCCCAGCAAACAGCAGATTAGCGCCTGCCACAGTCCCAGGGGCAGGATGGCCATCACGCCACCGATCACGTTGAGCAAGATCCAAATATGCAAGATAAGGTCCAACGGTCGCCCCAGATAGGGGAGCAAGATAAAAACGCCGTAGATCAGCGGCGCGTAGCTGAGGCTGACCACAATGAGAACACTCTCGAATGTTTGTTGTGTGCCAAAGAGATAGTTGGCCAGAAGCTGCACCGTTGCTGCCCAGAAAAGAATGCCCGTGATGAGCAGCAGGGCAGAAAGCACGAGGCTGAGGATAAAGCGGCGACGCCCTACCCGATTGGCAAAAAGCACGACGCTCCGGCCCAGCGTCAGCGAAATACCGGCCAGGAAGAGGACGGCCAACGAGAGGCGCATGCCGCCTGGCTGTGTCAGGGCGGCAATATAGGCATCCGGATCAAAGGTCAGCACCCCCCAGAGGAGCGCCCACAAGGAGGCGAGGAAACCGCTGATAGTCGTCAGGTCGAAGTGATACATAGGGTCAAAAAAGTTGATGGCTCCTGTGTGATAATAGGCGTGAACGTGAGTTCCAGCATTTTCAACCAACCTATGATAGTAGATTGGCAGGATACTATACCTGATTTCTCAGAAACGGGTCAGCGTAGCTTTGTCTCAACCATGGTTTTTCAGTAGTCGTTTACTCGCCTGGAGCCGAAGCCGCCAGACAAGTAAACGACGCATGATTCATGCACTCAATCTTCTGTTTTGTGAGATAGATAACGGTTGTCAATGGC
>JAWOIM010000117.1:0-2708 GCA_046484685.1 Chloroflexota bacterium
CTCGGCCAGGACGCCTTCGACAATCATATTGTAGGTAACGGCCGCTACCACCTGCGCTTGGGGAGAACTATCCTGGCGCAGCGATTGTAGGGCGGCCGGCAGGGCTTCGTAGAAAATGGTGCGGTAATTGTCGGTATGATAATGGTTAAGGTCGCCCGACACGCCGGCCACTTCGCTCAAAAAGCGGTGGAAGAAGTCGGTATGTTTGGCTTCTTCAAAAAGGAAGGTGGTTAGAAACATCTCTTCTTCCAGCCGGCCTTCCTGGGCAATGACCATAATGAGCGGCAGCAGGTCGAGCGTAACCGCTTCTTCGCCGGCCTGAAAGAGGGCGGTGAGGCGCAGCAGCAGATCTTGCTCAACGGCCGTTAATCGCTGCCAATCCGCTTTATCCTGGGTAAAATCAAGATCGCTTGGGTTCCAAATGCCGAAGCGTTTGGCCTTTTCAAAGAGGCGCATGGGTGGGGTGTGGCGCTGTAGGCCATCTGTTGTGGTCACAAAAGTTGTGGTCACAAAAGTTTGGTGGCTCATGAGTGTCTCTCCTGGCAGCGGCCTTGTTCAGACCCTGCTGCTTGGTCCGGTACGGTCAGGAGACCGACCAGAGTGTCATATTTCCGGGGTGTTATAATTCCATACCCATTTGTTTGCTGGCAGAATTGGGTAGATAAATAACGGTCCCCATTGTATCCTATCTACACAAAACTCCTTACTGGACACTGACGTTTTTTGTTATACCAGAGAAGACCTGCGCGGTTTTTGAACCATTACGTCACATTTGCACCAGAGGTAGAAACCTCGCAGGTCTAAAATTCGCTTAAAAGGAGTTCGGTTGTTTGTATAACATGTTATACTTGCGCGCGCGCTGCGTATGGATAGATTGTTAGTAACTATACAGACCTGACAGGTTTCCACTAGACTGTGGCATTGTCCAGCGCCTTGTTAAAAACCTGTCAGGTCTTGAGAGGCGGTATAGTTACGAGTATTATTCTCATAGGCTTTCTTGATAGGTGAAAGCAGACCAAATAAACAGTTGGATAGAGCAACCGATTATGAACAAGAGGAATAGCTAGATGAATAAGTTATTGGCCAAAGCAAAAAAAATGAAACAGAAAAAGGCAACCTGGTATCTCATCAGCGAGCCGGCGCCAACCTGGGTGGGAGAGGATGAAGAATCGCTTACCCGTCCTTTTCTCACGCTGGTCGCGGACCTGGACAGGGATGTGATACGTCATGTGGAGATCACGGAGAGGCCGCCTGATGAGGAAAAGCTGCTGAACAGCGTCTTGCAGGCTGTCACCAAACCCGGCTCGGGCCAGGGAATGGGGTTGGGATTAGGGCTAGGGGGTAAATATCGGCCTACTATTATCCAGACGAGTGATACGGCCGTGTTGGCCAAACTCCAACCGCTGACCGACATGGGTATTGAGTGCCAACAGGTTGCCAAACCCCAGTTGATTGTCAATATGCTCCACGGGCTAGAACAGCAATTGACAGGGCGCCCGTACCGTCCCGGTTTATTGGCTATCAGCAAGGTTACCGAGCCTTTGCTGCGCGAACTTTATACGGCTGCGGCCGAATATTTTGTCCAGGAACCGTGGGACATGGTCAGCGACTCGGAGCCGATTGCTATTCGCTTTCCGCCCGAGGCCCCACCCCAATATGCCGTTATTATGGGGTATGGGGGCGAAGAATTTGGCCTGGCCATTTATAACAGCGCCGAAGATTTAGCCCTGGTTTACTCTGGTGTGCAGCCGGAAGAAATGACTGATGAATCGGTATCCTGGCTGGCTGCTTTGTACGATTGGCCCCATTACCTGCCTTTTGACGAACTGGATGCCATTGCCGCTTACGATTGGCCTATCGCTGCCGCAGATGCCTATCCGTTTATAACCCGGCTGCGACCTACCACTGGCGATTTTGAGGCGCCCACCGAAGCTGAAATCCGGCTGCTGGCGGCTGCTTTACGCACCATTCCCCGTTTCGCAGCCGACTATCTGGACGAAGATGGTTTCCCCCAATCGGATATAGAGGATGTGGTCTACGAACTGTCGCCGATGTATGGTCATCAGACCATTGCCCTTAACTGGGCCGAAATTGAGGGTATGGATGAAATAGATCAGATAGATTTTGACGACCTGGATGAGGAGAAGATAGCTGAAATGGGCATGGCGGCCGTTAATGAGTTTATTGACGGCTGGAACTTTGACGAAGAAAATTACGAAGACGCCATGGGGCTGGGAGCCTTTTTGCTGGCCTTTATTCAGATGGTGCAAATCCAAGAGCCGGACCGGGATATGGACGATATCGACTATCTGGTCGACGTGTGTTGGGAAGTGGGGGCTATGGTAATTGACCAGGCTGAAAGGCCTATTGATCTAGACATCTTTAGCGGTCCGGCACGCTTTATTAAAGAATATACGGATGAAGTCGCTGAAGATGAGGATGATGTGGAAAGTTACCAAATCATTTGGGAGCAGTTGGGCCATTTTGCTCAACTGATGGCCTCTTTTGAACAGGATAATTAAGTTTATGGAGAGTGTATATATGAAAATGAAAAACTGGGTCGTACCCAGATTGTGGAAACCTGTATTGGGGCTGAGTTTATGTTTTTCTTTATGGTTGACCGCTTGTGCCGCCGACATAGAGCCGCCGCCTACGCTGGCTGTGGCTACAGTTGAACTTGAATCAGAACAGCCTGCGGCCGCCGCTGT
>JAWOIM010000123.1:0-2931 GCA_046484685.1 Chloroflexota bacterium
CCGGCAGATCTTCCGGGACCACGTTCCAGCCCATTTCGCTGATCCAGATTGGCTTGTGGCCATCCCCCTGACGCACCATGATGTCCCGGATAAACAGATGGCGGGGATAGTTGATGACCGTCGGCCGCAGCCGCTGGTCCAGCGCCCCTGACCACAGCCCATATCCCTGCACCGACATGGCGTCAAAGCAATCGGCCGCGCCCGCGTTGTACATGCGCTGCAGGTAGATCAGCTCGTTCATGTGACGGCCGTCCATAGCCATGGTAGGGGTCAAGGCGGCGGCCAGCACTACCGCGTCGGGATTGGCCGCTTTGATACGGCCGTAGCTCAGGCAAAGTAGCTCCGTGTAGGCTTCGGGGTCCACATCGCGCAGCCCCCACTCCTCGTTGCCGTTGGGTTCATTCCACACCTGAAAATAGGTGATGCGGCTCCGGTAGCGTTCGGCCACGGCTGCGGCAAAGTCGGCAAAATCGTTAAAGTCATCGGGTGGGGCCAGGCCGCCGATTTCCTCATCCGGCAAGGCCCGCGACCAGGAGGGTGGGTTGCTCAGCCGGGCCAAAATCTGTATCTCATGCTGCTCGGCCAGGTCCACAATGTTGTCATATTTGGCCCAGGCATCGACCACGCCAATCGCCTCTACGTTGCGCCGATCCTCAAAATCCCCTTTGCCGGCAATTTCAATATCTTCCCAGGTGAACTCCTGCCGAATCATCTCGAAGCCGGCGGCCCGGATCAGGGCCAGGCTTTGGTCCCGCTTTTCGACCTCAACTTCATTCTGCAAAAAGGTGTTGATGGCGTAGAGGGGCTTGTCGGGGTGTTGAACGGCTTGGGGGGCGAGGTGGAGAGACGGCCGTATAGCCGCATTGACCCAGTGGATTATGCCCGCCACCTGGACCTCTCGATCTTCATCTTCGCGGCCCGTCAATTCATACAGCGACCCTGCCCGCGGCCACAGGGCCAGCAATAGCAAGAGTCCAGCCGCTAGTAGCAGGAGTTGTTTCATGGTCCATTTCATGGGGTAAGATTACTGGAAACGGCCGTTTTTTCCAAGAAAACACAGGGTTCAAGGTCCACGAGAGACTTGTCAGAACCATGTCATTCCCCCACCTTCGCGGGGGCAAGCTCTGCGAAGGCAGGAATCCAAACCACTGGTTGCCCGCCTTCGCGGGCATGACAACTTGTTCGTAGACCCCAGGTTTCAAACGTTGTTTACGCCTCTGCCTCGCTCTGGTATAATGCCAGCTATATCACAGTTGTCATTTTTCTATCCTGAATACAGGCTGCGTGTAGGTGACTATCGCGTTTTATTTGAGATCGAAGGCAATCAGGTTGTCATTTATCGTATCCGCCATCGCAAAGACGTTTACAAGTAGTAGGTAGTGAGGAAAATATTATGTTAACTCTTACGCCAACTGTCCTTGAGCAAGAGGGCAAAAAACAGTTTGTTATCTTACCCTATAGCGAATTTGAAGCTCTGCAAGAAGAGTTGCAGGATTATTATGATTTGAGAGAACTGCGGCAGGCAAAAAAGGAAGAGGGGGATGCGCCGACTGTTAGTTTAGATGAAGCCCGTCGTGCATTAGGTCTGAGTTGAGAGTTGTTTGTGCCGTAAGGGGATTGATGATGAAACAACGAATAGTACTGCTGGTAGGCTTAACGGCCGTTTCCCTCCCCATCCTCCTTACAAGCTGCACCCAACCCACCACCCCCGCCACGCTTGAAGCAACGACCCTACCAACAGTCATGCCCACTGCAAATTTTATCCCCCAAGTGACCCCATCACCACAGCGGCATGATCCTGACATCTACCGTATTGTAGGTTGGATAATTCCGATAGAGCTTGAAAAGTAGTCTTTTATGGTGGACAAATAACCGTACCACAATCTGATCTGGCCAGCACAATGTGCTGTACGGGCGGGACGGCACGGGTGTGGCCTGGCCAAAACGTATAACCGTTGTGCCGCGCCGTCTCGCCCCAACACTGTCCGATAAAAAATTGTGACCCCGGCCGGCCTCATATGGTATAATGCCAGAAAGCATATGATATTGATTGGCAATTGGGAAAGATTATGACCAGACTAATGACAGAAACCGTCGGTGGAGAACGCTACCAATATTACCCATTGGGCAATTATGTAGTCCGTGCGCCTGGTGTGTGTAACGGCCGTCCCACCTTCAAATATACGCGCATTGAAATCACAGGCACGTTAGAACGGCTGGCGGCCGGTGAAAGCCTGGATCAGATCGTGGCCGGTTATCAGAACCGCGTGTCGCGGGAAGCGATTGTCGAAGCGGTTCACCTCATGACCAAACAATTTGTGCAAACATTGCCGCAATTAGAACCGGCCTGATGATCATTTTAGACGAACAGCTTTTAGGTCGCAGCCTGGAAACTGCGATTGCCCACTGGTATCAGGGCACAGTCCGTTTCATCACTGATTTACGCCCCCATACAGTCATAAAAGATGACGCCATTCCCCGATTACTTCAACAAGAAAGGCAGCCCACGTTTGTAACTATCAACGAGAGTGACTTCTGGCGTAAAGTTGGCATCAACAACCGCTTTTGCGTGGTTTGTTTTGCTTTACCAGATTCACAGGCTCATGAAATATCTCCTCGCTTGCGCTCACTTTTGCGCCGGCCAGCATTCAGCACGAAGAGGCAGCGTATGGGCAAAGTAGTCCGGGTTACAAACCGGCAAATTAACTATTATACGTTTGACGACAGGCAGATACGGGTAATCAACTTGGAGGATTGATAATCGATTGCTCTAAAAGCTGCTCCACTACTACAATCTGATCCGCTCCCCACACAACCTGTTGTACGGGCGGGACGGCGCGGGTGGGTTCTGGCCAAAACGTATAAGCGTTGTTCCGCGCCGTCTCGCCCCCTGCTATGGCCGAATCCGGGCGAGAGCGGCGGGAAGTAACC
>JAWOIM010000493.1:0-3065 GCA_046484685.1 Chloroflexota bacterium
TAACGGCCGTGCCCCAGCTAGGCCCCTACCTGGCGCTGGGCCAAAATATTTTGGTTGTGCATGAAGAAACGGCCTACGAAATAACCGGCTCTCCTACAGACACCGGCTCCCAGGCTGCCACATCTGATACGGGGGCAACACCGGTTGCGCCCCGACCGGACACAGTTGAACCAGGCGACTCCGCCGAGGCAGAAGCCACAACAGCACCCGTCAGAAGCAGTCTGCCGTTGCTTATCATCGGTGCCCTACTGCTTGTAACAGCCGCCCTGTTCCTGGCAAACCGCTTCCGTCCTTTCTAAAATGGTTCTTTGAGAATTAGTACGGTGGTAGGGGCGTACCCTTGTGGTTGTCCCCCGGAGGGTGGGTACAAGACCCGCCCCTACCCCAAACCATTATCTGAATGTCTATACTAATATGGCATACTGGCTGTGGCCGCATCTCAGTCCCGAAGGGCTGCTTTCTGACCGTGCCACCAGTTGAGACCTATCACGTTTCACGTTTCACGGCTCAGTGCGCCAAAATCTTACTCAAAAAGGCCTGCGTGCGCCGGTGCTGGGGATTGGTAAATAACACCTCTGGCGAGGCCACTTCCACCACCTGCCCCTCATCCATAAACACCACCCGGTCGGCCGCAGCGCGGGCAAAGCCCATCTCATGCGTCACCACTACCATCGTCATTCCTTCCTGCGCCAAATCCAGCATCACGTCCAGCACTTCCTTGATCATCTCCGGGTCCAGGGCGCTGGTCGGCTCATCAAACAGCATCACCTTAGGCTGCATAGCCAGGGCACGGGCAATGGCCACCCGCTGCTGCTGCCCGCCCGACAATTGGCGCGGATAAGCCGCCGCCTTTTCGGGAATGCCCACCCGCGTTAACTGTTCCATGCCGACGCGGTCCGCCTCCTCCTGGCTCCGTTTGCGGACCAGCCGCTGAGCAATGGTTACATTCTCCAATGCCGTCAGGTGGGGAAAGAGATTAAACTGCTGGAATACCATGCCCACTTCAGCCCGTACGGCGTTGATGTCCGTCTTTTTGTCTTCCAGGTGAACGCCATCAATAAAAATCTTGCCGGCCGTGGGTTCTTCCAGATGGTTTATGCAGCGCAGCACCGTGCTTTTACCCGACCCGCTGGGACCAACCACCACCACCACCTCGCCCTGCTTAATGGTCAGGTCAACCGCCTTAACCGCCTCAATGTCACCAAAATATTTGTGCAAGTCCTCTACCACAATCATAGTATTGTCCCTCTTCTTGCTCCATCCCACTCCTCACTGAACACTTCTCACTTCTTACTTCTTACTGACTACTGTTCACTGCTTACCGCTTTCCAGCTCTATTTCCCCCCGCTGATACGCCGCTCATACCAGCGCAGCAGCAGGCTCAACGAAATTGTCATAAGCAAATAGAGAAAAGTCAGCACCAGGTATGTTTCACGAAAGCGAAACGTTGTGCCGGCATGGAGCCGGGCTAACTGGGTAATCTCGCGCACGGCCAGCACCGATAACAGGGAAGAATCTTTGAGCATGGCGATAAAATCATTGCCCAGGGCCGGTAAAATATTACGAATAGCCTGGGGCATAATAATGTAACGCATCGCCTGCCGGTAGTTCATGCCCAATGAGCGGGCCGCTTCCATTTGTCCTTTGGCTACAGATTCAATCCCGGCGCGAAATACTTCGGCCAGGAAAGCCCCATAAATAATTGCCAGGGCGGCCGTTCCCCGCGCTGTATTAGAAACTCCCATTCCTTCCAGGCCAATAAAGTTCAACACACCCGGCACCACGACCAGGGCCAGGGTAAAAATGAGGACCAGCGTCGGCACACCCCGAATAAATTCAACATAGGTGACGGCCAGCGTGCGGACTAGAAAATTGTCGCTAATGCGTCCCAGACCCACCAGCAGGCCAATAATCATGGCAAAAAAGAAGCCGCTGAAGGTAATATACAGGGTAAGCGAAACGCCGCGTCCGACAAAAGCCAGCATATCCCCACTGAATAAGTCAGACAGGTCTCCCATGCTGCCCGAAATATACACATAGGCACGATTGTAATGCTCATCGACGATCAGTTGATAGCCCATTAGCACCAGAAATGAAATGATAATTACCAACCACCAGGGGAATTGACGCCATGGAAAACGAATGGTCTCTTTTACCTTCTGACGGTCTGTCGTTGCAGCCATAATAATCTCCTGTAATGGCAAAACGCCAGATCAGCGTTTGATCTGGCGTTTCTACTCAGCTATGGGGCACTGGTAGTCCCCGCTGAAAGGAGACCTGACAGGTTTTTGAGCCGAAATGTCAGCTTGTGGGTTAGGTAATAAACCTGTCAGGTCTGGACGCTTACGGGTAAACGGCCGTTACTCAAGATCGTCGTACGTGATCGTAAACTCGTCCGAAAAATATTGCTGCGCCAGTCGATCCAGCGTCCCGTTTGCCCGCAGCTCAGCCAACGCCTGGTTGACCGGGTCTACCAGGTCGCTGCCGGGCGGAAAGATAAACCCAAGCTGGTCACTGGACAGGGAGCCACCGACCAGTTTCAGATCATCGACGTTGACGCCAACATATCCCTGACCGGCTATTTCATCCATTACCACCGCATCAACATCACCGGCGATAAGCGCCTGTACGGCAAAAGCAAACTGCTCGTAAGCGTCTACCCGAGCGTCGCCAAACAGTTCAACGGCCGTTATGTAATTGGTTGTTCCCGGCTGCGAGCCAATACGCAGGTTGGAGTCAGCCGCCAGTTCGTCGGCATTGCTAAAACGATCTTCGTCGATACGGACTAACAGGCGCTGTTCAATGCTGATATACCCATCTGAGAAATCAACCACCTCTGCCCGCTCCTCGGTAATGGTAATACCGTCGGCGGCTACATCATACTGACCATCGGCCACGGCCAGAATCAAGCCCTCCCAGGCCGCTTCCACAAAAACGGGGGTGCAGTTGAGTGTGTCACAAATGGCACGCCAGGCGTCATAATCCCAGCCGGCCCCTTCTCCGGTTTGCGGGTCGATGTAGCTGAAGGGTAGGTAAGCATTTTCCACGGCGATGGTTACTTCTTG
>JAWOIM010000526.1:0-5447 GCA_046484685.1 Chloroflexota bacterium
TTTTAGCCCTGATTTATGCTGTCATGTGGGCCACACCCGATTTTGATCGCGTGACCCTACGCCGTTTGGCCTGGGTTAACAAGCGGCCGAAATTTGCCAGCGATTACCATATGTTGGCCAAAAATTTTGCTGAGGCCGATCTGTGGGCTACAGCCATTTTACACTGGCAATATGCCGTTAGCCGTGCGCCAACCCAGGCTGTTTATATGATACATTTGGGACGCGCCTACCAGCATCTTGGCTTCAGCGAGCGCAGCCGTGATATATTGCAAACGGCACTAAAGCATAGTAAACAGCCGGAACAGCAGGCCACCATCCAACAACTGCTGCAAAACATTGATCAGGAGACAAAATGAGCGGCCCATCACCCCGCGAAACGTTGGAAGAAAAAGTGCGGCAGTCCATTCTGCAAGAGGCCATTTTCCGTTGGGAAAATGCGGCCGTTATTTCCAGTTCCCTGCTGCTGGCCACCTTTGCCCCCAGCGTCAGTTATGTCGGCATTATCCCCTGGTGGGGCTGGCTGCTGGGGGGTGTGGCGGCGGCCGGGGGCCTGACCTACAGCAGTATGACCGATCCCGAATTTGGACGGCGCGTCGCGGCTGCATTGCTGCAAAAAGAGTTTGAACCCGGACGGCTCAAAGACCGCACGCTGCAGCAAAAAATGAACCAGGCGCTTGATTATCGCTCCCGTATTGAGCAGGCTATTTTAGAGCAGCGCGGTACGGCTATTGAAATGGAATTGACCCGCACCGCTAACCAGATTGATGAATGGCTGGAGCATATCTATAATCTGGCCCGCCGCATTGACCGCTATCGTAATGAACAGGGGGTTTTTGGTCGCGACTTAAAAAACTCGCGCAGCCGTTTGCAAGAGCTGCGGCAAGCACTGACCCAAACAGACGACTCCCAAATTAAGCGGCAAATCGAATCTACTATCAGCGCCCTGGAAAAACAAGCGAATACGCTGGAATCACTCGATGCCACTATCAGACGGGCCGAGCTGCAATTGGAAAATACGTTGACCCATCTGGGGACCATCTACTCCCAAACCATGCTGGTAGACGCCAAAGATATAGACAGCGGCCGTGCTCGCCGTTTGCGCCAGGAAATTGTGGATGAAGTAACTGAAATCAATGATGTGCTGCTGGCTATGGATGAAGTGTACGCCATGGAAAGCAGCCACTAATTGAGAGGTTGGTGAAATTAGCCGTTAAACGGCCGTTTCTGTTTGTCAAAATCGGCCGCCTCTGATAACATGAACCGTTGTTAATATGAATGTGAACAGATCCTCCCGTGGGTTCATAAGAATAAATGTTCATTTTATAATCCTTATAAGTCCAACCTCCGGGAGGAGCAGGCATTACAAAACCTTATTGGAGAATACGCTGCTATGAAAGTGCTTTTGAAAGAAGATGTGTACAACCTGGGCTATGCTGGTGAAGTCCATGAGGTAGCCAATGGCTATGGCAACAACTATCTCATCCCCAAAGGCTTGGCCATAAAAGCCACGCCCAACGTAATGAAACAGGCCAACGTTTATCGCAAACGGGCCGAAGCTCATCGGGCTGAAGTGGAGAAGAAATACAGGGAACTGGCTGATAAAATTAGGGAAACGACGCTTACTTTCACCGCCAAAGCGGGTGAGTCAGGTCGTCTCTATGGCTCTGTGACCACCTTCCAGATTGCCGATGCCCTCAACGAAGCCTTGGGAACAGAAATCGACCGGCGTAAAGTTGGGGCGGGATCCGACTCGCTGCGCGACTTGGGTAAGCATGAAGTAACAGTCCGCCTCGACGCCGACCACCAGGTTGACGTCACGGTCATCATTGAGCCGGAAGACGAAGATCTGATGGACTTAATGGAAGACCTGGTAGAGGACGAGGATGAAGTGGAAACGGCCGAACTCGACACCGAAGTTGTAGAAACGGCCGAAGCCGCTGCTGTTTAAGGATGGATGAACTAGGCCACATTCTGCGCGAAGCCAGAGAAAACAAAGGCTTGACCCTGGGCCAGGTGCAGTCAGAAATACGGATCAACACCAAATTTCTGACTGCCCTGGAAGAAGGAAAGTACGAACTTCTGCCCACACCGGTCCATGTGCGCGGCTTTTTGCGTAACTATGCCCGCTTTCTGGGCCTGGATCCCCAACCCTTGCTTGACCGCTACGAAATCCGGCTCAGAGAAAAGCCGATTGCCCCGCCTGCTGATATACCCCAGGAAGACCCCAATCTGTCTACTCTGCCCATTGAACCAGGGTCTACCTTTTTTGACCCGGTGAACTTTGAGGTAAATGCCGGTTACCAGCGCAGTTCTGACTCTTCAGCCGTACGCCTGGTTATTATTGCTGCCCTGTTGGTGACTGTGGCCCTCGTCTTTAACCGCTTTCTGCCCCTGATCACCAGCGGCGAAGACGGCAGTGAGGCCCTGACGCAAAGCATTACCACCTTCTTGCAGCAAAACCAGGCCGAAACTGATCTGGCCCTCGACGAGACGGAAGCAGGCGAACCGGTTTTTGAGCCAGAGATGGCTACCGGCGGTATTCCCCTCACCGGTACTAGCCGCAATCCCGGCATGGCCCCCAGCAGTCTTGACCCTGATGATGCCCTGCCCCCGGCCCCTACGCGCCCTACCCTGGCGGCCCTCGAAATTATTGAACTGCGCCTGGAAATCACCGAACGTGGCTGGATGGAAGTGACCATTGACGGAGACGTTGTTTTCACCGGCATTGTGCGTGACACCGATCCCGCCTACGAATTTACGGCACAGGAAGAGGCGATTGTAAACACGGGCAATGCCATTGGCGTTTATGTTTACATCAACGACACTGCCTGGGGCCGCATGGGTGAACGGGGTGAAAGCCGGGAAGAAATCTGGCGCACCACCCAATAATAGGAATGGGACGCAGATGGATGCAGATGCCTGCATGAACGCCGATAAACGCAGATTTTCTTTGTATCTGCGTCATTTGCGTTTATCCGCGTCCTATTTAAAACAATTCCATGAGTAAAACGAAACAGAAGAAACAATTTTATTTGCTGAGTCTGGGCTGTAGCAAGAATACGGTAGACTCAGAAAGTATGGCCAGCCTGCTGCACAAGGCCGGTTTTGCTGGTGTGGTCGATCCCGACGACGCCAGCGTGCTGATTGTCAACACCTGCGGCTTTATTGAGGCCGCCCGTCAGGAGTCGATTGGGGCGCTGCAAGAGTTGGCTAACGTCAAAGGCCCCAACCAACTGCTCATCGCTGCCGGCTGTATGGCCCAGCGCTATGGGAATGAGGTGGTGGAGTGGGTTCCCGGCATTGATGGAGTCATTGGCACGCGCCGCTGGATGGACATCGTCCCTTTTGTGCGCCAACTGCGCCGCCGCAAGCATCCTGAACCCCTTTACCATTTGCCCGATGAGGCCACCACGGTGGGCAAGGATGAGCGGGGGGTGCTGCGCACGGCCGTTCAGGGAGCCAGCGCCTATCTCAAAATTTCGGACGGCTGCCGCCGTCCCTGCGCCTTCTGTGCCATTCCTCAGATTAAAGGCACCCACGTCAGCCGCCCCCTGGAAACCATTGTAGCTGAAGCGGTACGCCTGCAAGAAGCGGGTATCCGCGAGCTGATCATCATCGCCCAGGACAGCACCGATTACGGCCACGACCTGGGGCTAAAAAACGGCTTGAGCCAGTTGCTGCGCCAGATAACGACCGCGGCCCCCGACATTCCCTGGCTGCGGATCATGTATGCCTATCCCGGTTATGTTACCGATGAGCTGATTGAAACGATGGCCACGCTGCCTCAGGTATTGCCCTATCTCGACATCCCTTTGCAGCACGGCCACCGAGAAACGTTGAAACGGATGCGCCGCCCGGCCAACATCGAGTGGGTTTACCGCACCGTGGCCAAGATGCGGTCAGCTATTCCCAATCTGAGCATTCGCACCACCTTTATCGTTGGTTATCCCGGCGAAACGGATGAAGAGTTTGACGGGCTGAAGCAGTTTGTGCAGGAAATGGCCTTTGACCGGGTGGGGGCCTTTACCTACTCCTACGAAGCCTCAACGCCCTCGGCTGCCGTCTCCTGGCAGGTACCCGAAGAGGTAAAACAGGCCCGGCTGGAAGAGCTGATGGCCTTGCAGCAGCCGATTTCCCTGGCCAAAAACCAGGCGCAGGTTGGGCGCACGCTGGATGTGTTGGTGGAAGGGTATGGAGATGGCCATTCTGAGGAAGGGGTGAGCATCGGCCGTTCCTACCGCGACGCCCCCGAAATTGACGGCCTGGTCCTCGTGCCCGGCGAACTACCCCTGGGCGAGATTGTCCCCATTCAGATTGACGGGGCCATGACCTATGACCTGACCGGTGTCCCCGCCACTGCCCCGGCTCAGGCTACTATACCACTTAGATTGGTGTAGACTTAAAGATTGAATTAATGTAGTTATGTAAACTATGGCCAATAAACGATTTCAATGGAGTATCTTATTGCTGCTGGCCGCCCTGCTGGGGGGAGCCTGGATCGTGATGTCGCAAGAAACGGCCGTTGTTCGTGACACCGGCCGGACACCTGCGCCCATTGTAGGTCATCCCGCCCCCGATTTTGAGCTGATGACCACCGGCGGCGACAGCTACAGCCTGGCCACCTATGCCCATCCCGACGCCAGGGCCGGGATGCCCGTTATCCTTAACTTTTGGGCCACCTGGTGTGGCCCCTGCCGCATCGAAATGCCTCACCTGGAGCGGGCCAGCCAGAAATATGAAGGGCAGGTGATGCTCCTGGCCATCAACCAGATGGAAACGCCGGCCCAAATCGATACCTTTGGCGAAGAGATGGGCATTACTTTCCCTTTGCTGGTAGACCAGGATCGGGTGGTAAACAACCGGTATGGCGTGATTAATCTCCCTACCACCGTCTTCATCGACGCTGATGGTATTGTGCGTGACGTCATCATCGGCACCATTAACCAGGCCATCCTGGAAGACCGAATCGGCCGTTTACTAAATGAGTGAAAAATTTTGACGCAAAGATGCGAAGAAAGCAAAGACGCAAAGGATAAAGAAACAAAGCTTTGCTTTTTCCCTTCGTGCCTTTGCTCCCTTTGCTCCTTTGCGTTAACTCTTTTTACAATACGCTGAATACTGATTACTGTCCCAATGTTCCCCACGCTTCCCCTTGGTCCCCTCGTTTTACCCACCGCCCCCCTGATTCTGATTTTGGGGGCCTGGTTGAGCCTGTGGCTGTTGGAGCGAGCAGCACAAAGCCTGGGTTTAAACCACGAAGCAGTCTACAACCTGGGCGTGATCGGGCTGTTGGCCGCTGTGGTGGGGGCGCGGCTGTCGTTTGTGCTGCTTTACTGGGAAGCGTACGAGCAGGATTGGCTGGGGATTATCTGGCCGCTTCATACCGGCTATCTGCCTCTGGTAGGAGTGGTCATTGGGGGGCTGGCTGCCTTTTTCTACGGCCGTTT
>JAWOIM010000583.1:0-4137 GCA_046484685.1 Chloroflexota bacterium
CAGCCGCCAGATTAAAGAGGGCGAACTGGTGGCTGATGCAGGTGCAGATGAGTTCGTCAATAGTGTACATGGGCAATTAAGAATTACGAATTATGAATTACGAATTACGAATGAAGGCATGGTTCATAAGGCATGAATTGTCCTTTACAAATAGTTTGCAATTGTCATTTCGAGCGGAGTCTTCGGAGCGAGAAATCCTTCTACTCGGCCAGGGGAAAGATTCCTCCTCGAAGACTCGTCGGAATGACAGTGGGGCGTTGAATTTGTAAAGCTAAGTTTGTTGTTTTCTAAACCCTGCCAGAATTATGAATTATGAATGAACTACCTACTGCCTACTAACTACTGCTCACTGAGCCAGGTCCAATTGGAAGTAAGCATCGCCGTTGGCAAAGTGGGTCAGGGCGAAACCGGCTTTTTGGTAGAAGCGGATGGCCTGCTGCCAGGTGGCGGTGGTTTCTAGCTGGATGGTGCGGTAGCCGGCGGCGCGGCCCTGGGTTAGCAGGTGGTCGAGCAGCAAACGGCCGATTCCCTGCCGCTGGTAGGTGGCCGCTACCGACATGCGTTTGATTTCGGCCGTGGTCGGGCTGAGGGGAACCAGGGCCCCGGTTGCGATCAGGTCATCCTCCCGGTAAGCCACCAGAAAAGTGGCCCCGGCGTAGCTGGCGGCAATGTTGTCCAGGTCCGGGTTCTTGGTGGGGTCCAGCCGGCCCCAATGGGCGGTCAGCCCGGCCAGAATTAGCGCTTTGGCGGCCTGTTGGTCGGCCGGCTGGAAAGGTCTTATCGTTATGGGCGCCATGCGTTAGCTCTCGGAAGTGCCAAACGTACGCCGCAGCACGGCGTGACGGTGTTCAAATACTGTGGAACAAGGGTTCACCCGGTGCAGCCTCAATATCTTGCAGACGTCTGATACCGGTGGGAGTGGTCATCTTGAGCAGCGGATGCAGCTCTTTACCGATGCCCTCCATAGAGGTGATCCAGGCCCATAATTCCTCGTTGGAGGCGTTGAGATCAGAGTGGAAAGAAAGTTGAATGTTTGTCATA
This sequence comes from Chloroflexota bacterium, assembly GCA_046484685.1. Lineage (GTDB taxonomy): Bacteria > Chloroflexota > Anaerolineae > Promineifilales > Promineifilaceae > SLGK01. Next base: position 1,042 of record JAWOIM010000583.1, read on the forward strand.
ATTAGTTGGCGTGCTTTTGACGGTACCCGCTGCCTAGTATATCATATTTACAACGTAACTATTCAGTCTCTCAAGACCTGACAGGTTTTTAACAAAGCGCCGGGCAATTTTGCAGTCTGATAAAAACCTGTCAGGTCTGTATAATTACTTTAAACCTAACCATTGTGGGAGTTCCTACTTATGGATTCAATACCTTTTCTCATCCTGCTCTTTTTGCACCTGGCCAGCCTGATTTTAGGCTTTGGTTCGGTTCTGACTACCGATCTCTACGGCCTGCTGTGGGTCTGGGACCGGGTGCGTTTCAGGCAGTTAATCCGCGTCAGCGGCGTGACCCAGAAGTTTATCTGGTTGGGCTGGTTGGGTCTGGTGGCCACCGGCATTCCGCTGCTCATCATGATAGGCAGCATCTCTAATCTGACCATTCTGAAGCTTTTTTTTGTGGCCCTGGTCGGCGTCAACGGTGTGGTACTCCATTTTTTGCATCAGGAGGTGGGGGTTTACAAAGAGGGGGACGATGTGCCCCGCATCTTTATGTTCCGGCTGATTCTGGCCCTGAACGTCTCCCAATTAGGGTGGTGGGGCGCCGTGATCATTGGCTTCTTAAACAGCCAGGTGGAGGCCACGATTGACTGGCCCAACAACCCCTGGCTGGTTATCGGCGGCATTCTGGCCGGCATTGCGGTCGTCGCCGCCAGCGGTGAGGCGCTAATGCGGGCAAAAAAAGCGGCCTGATTTGCACGTAGTGCGTTAATTTTTGCACCACAGAGAACACGGGGGCACAGAGAAAAAGAGAAAAACTCTGTGTTCTCTGTGCTCTCTGTGGTGAGAGTTTTTGGTTGTGGCTATTTGCGGTTACAACGGCCGATATAGTCGAGAATCGCTTCGCCATCAAGGGGGTAGAGGGGGTAGCAGGAGGTGGGCCAGGCACCGCGGGGGGCGGGCACAACGGCCGTTACCGCCAGTCCCGGTATATCAATCGGCCCGTCCAGTTCGTCCACCACTTCTTCCGCCGTCAGAATGACCGTTTTGGCCACGCCGGCCAGCGTTTCGTCAATGGTGGGATTGCCGCCTAAACGGCCGTTGCCCGCCTTGTCCGCCTTTAGCACATGGATAACGGCTACGTCGCAGGTGATGGCCGGAAAAGCGGTTACGAGTTGGCCGCTGTAAGGGTCGCTGATGGTTTGCACGTCGGGACGAACGCGCAACAGGTCGGTTCCCTGCCAGGCACGGCTGGGCATAAAGCCCACGCCGGCCAGCGTGGCCCGCAGCCCGTTGGCGATGCTGGCTTCGCTCTCTTCGATGATGGTAAGGGAGCCGGCTGCCGCGGCCCGCGTAAAGTTGGGGGCCAGACCAAAACTTTCCAGACCAAAGTAGCAGGTGCGTGTTTGGGCCACCAGCCCGGCCCCGACCAGCATGTCGGATTCCAGGCCGGCCGTAAAGGCCAGCAGCGTCAAATTGTGGGGAGGGGAGGGTTGGTCAATCAGGGCATTTACAAAAGCCACCGGCCGCCGGTACAAGGTCATCCCACCCAGCCCCAGCGTGTGCCCGTCTTTGACGAAGGAAACGGCCGTTTGCAGCGTGGTGGTTTTGTCCATAGGGGATCGTATTCCGTATTCCGTAGTGCGTAAGCCCCCCTTCTACGCAATACGTAATACGCACTACGCCTCTACTTATCCCGCTCCATTACCAGGTCAACCAGCTCATAGAGCATATCGCGGGCTTCGGAGTCGGGTAGCTGGGTCAGGGCGGCGCGGGCGCGGTTGGCCATTTCATGGGCCTGAATGCGGGCAATGTCCACCGCTCCCGACTCGCGCAAATTGTTCAACAGGCGCTGCACCGGGTCATCTTCGACAGCGACGGCCGTGGCTGTGGCCTCGGCTACGGCCGTGCCCCCGTTTTGGGTCATCATTACGCCCCGCTTTTGGGCCACATCTGTGCCCACCGGTTTGCCCAGCTTCTCCGGGTCACCCACGATGTCCAAAATATCATCCACAATCTGGAAAGTGAGACCCAGGTTATAGCCATAGTCGGCCAGCGCCTCAATCTCGGCTTCGGACGCGCCGCCGAGATGTGCGCCCATGTGGGCCGCCGCTTCAAACAGGCTGGCCGTTTTGCGGCTGATCACCTTTTTGTAGGTTTCCTGGTCCATTTCACCCGCTTTGGCCGCCGCCGCTTGCAGCGTTTCCCCCTCCACCAGCCGCACACAGGCGCTGGACATTATTTCATTGTAGGGAGAGCCATAAGGGGCCATCAGCTCATACACTTTGGCAAACAGGTAGTCCCCTGTTAATAAGGCAAAGGTGCGACCCCAACGGGCATGGACCGATACCTGGCCCCGGCGCGTGGCGCTGTGGTCATTGATGTCATCATGAACAAGCGTGGCCGTATGGACTGTTTCCACGGCCGTTGCCAGGGGGACAGCCTGTTCGACATCCTCGCCCCCCGCTGCCAGGTAAGCAAGCAGGACGACCTGCGGCCGTACCCGCTTGCCGCCAGAGGTCAAAATATGCTGGCTGGCTTCATAGAGCGTTTGCACATCGCTGGTAACCAGATTCTCCAGGTGAGATTCGACGCTCGATAAGCCTTTATTCAGGTGGGTTTCTGTCGTTTTTGTAGCCATAGCCAATGCCTTTGTTCACAACTTTCAATTTTTTTTGAACACTTTAATGAGATTATAAAGGACACCCTATTCCTAGTCAAGCTGTTTGTGAAAGATAGCGCAAGCTGTTTACCGGAGTCTAACGTTTAGCTTTTAAACCATTGCCTGACGCTCCGTATCTGATAGGATAGGTTGCCTGATGATAATAGGATATGCTTGCTTTGGCAATGCTTTTATTATGAACTCATATGATTAAGGGAGCTCTTTGGGAATTTGCGGGGTTTAGTCGTATTCCGTATTGCGTATTCCGTAAGTCTCTCTGATTACGCAACACGAAATACGCAATACGCTTTATCAACCCCCTAAAATCCTGTAGACTCATTAAGGATAAACAATGACCCATGAAATGGCCCATGACACCATCATCATCCTCGATTATGGCTCTCAATATTCCCAGTTGATTGCGCGGCGGGTGCGGGAGGCCAATGTGTACAGCC